>JAKIZN010000051.1 GCA_022708005.1 Bacteroidota bacterium
ATCGAGCAATACCTTGATTTATTAGCAGATTATTTAAAAGCAAATCCTAACGTGGAAATTAGAATAACGGGGCATTCCGATAACCAAGGCTCTTTGGCAGAGAACACAAGCCGAGCCACAAATAGAGCGAATAACGCAAGGAATTACCTTGTTCGCCAAAAGGGAATACCTCAAAATAGAATATTGACAACGAGTCGAGGCGCTCTTATCCCAGTAGCTCCTAATGATACTCCTGCAAATCAGCGTAAAAACAGGCGTATCGAGATAATTGTAGCGCCAAGATAATTTTTTATGAGTATTGGAGTAATCGTATATGCGTTATTGAAGATAATATGCCAATCCGAAAACTGCTTTGCACACTTCTTAAGCGAGGAGGTTACGAAACGGTAGATTTCGACAATGGAGCGGAGTCATTAGAATGGTTAGGCAGCAATAAGGCAAAAGCTGTGCTTATGGATATACTATTGCCAGACATCAACGGCACTGAGCTAATCCAATCAGTCAGGGCGTTGGAGCAACACAAAGAAACAGTTATTGTTGCTGTAACTGGTTTTGCGGCTTCGCATGATAGAGAAAAATTTAGCGAGCTGGGCTTTAATGGCTATCTCTCAAAGCCAATTAATACTACCACGTTTATAGAGGATATTGAAGCGATTATAAAATAACCAAAGAATAAGTAAAAATGGAAAAAAATACTAATTTAGAAAATGTCATAAAGCAGGCTGGCGCGAAGCAAAAAAGCTTGATATTTAACTTTAAGAAAACTTATCCTGCTTATATCGTTCTTGTTATATTTATAATAGGAAGTTTTTTTGCAAGGCACTTTATCAAAGAGAGCGTAGAAAGTTCGCGGCAGATAGAGTTCGATAAGGCAACAACGTCGATTGCATCGAGAGTAGATAATTATTATAAGTTGCATAGGCAAGTGCTGCAATCAATGCACGGTCTATACAATGAAAATATTGAGGTAGTAAGGGATTACTTTGAGCTATACGGCACAGTTCCCGCAAAAACTTATTCCTCAATTTTAAGCCTTTCGTATGTTCCTTACGTAAAGAATGCCGATTGGGAAGATTTTCATTTTAATGCCCGCTCGCAATTTGCAGGTATCTCCTATAACCTTCAGCCTGCTGGAGCGAGAGATTATTATTATCCCATACTGCATATTGTCCTTTATGATAAAAATATCTCAAGGATAGGATTTGACTACGCCACAGTTGGGGAGATGAAGGCTACTATTGAAAAAGCAAGGGACAACAATGCACTTACCGCAAGCGACGTGTTCGATTTGAGAAAGGATACTTCTACTTTCTGCCTTGTTATGCCCGTATACGCTCGCGAGACAGATAACTCATCGCCAGAACTCAGAAGGGAGCATTTTCAAGCCTCTGTCGTGCTTGAAATTGATACAAAAGAGTTTTTCAATTCGGCATTGCGAGGCACTGGCGAAGATTTCTTCCCAAATGACTCGACTGTAGTATTCGACTACATCGACGTTATAGACGGCAGTGAAGTTCAAATTTTTAAGTCTGGAAATTACTCCTTGTTAGAATCGGGCTATACTCCATTGCTAACAAGTGAAATAAAATTACAAATAGCAGACAAAGAATTTATAGGAAGATTCAGGACTGTTCCAAATTTTGGCGGAGCGCTTCAAGCTTATATTCCGGATATTTCTTTAGCAGGTTCGCTGCTGTCGAGTTTCTTGCTATTTGCATTCATTATTTCGGTCATAACCAGCAGGTCGAGAGCAGAAGATTTGGCGGAAAGAATGACAAGGTCTCAGCGCAGAATCTTGGAAGCTACCAAAGATATTATTGGCGTTATTGACTTCAATGGGCATTGGAAATCAGTCAATCCGGCTGTTACCGATATGCTTGGATACGATATAGATAGCTTTGTTTCTACTCCGTTCAAGGATATGATGTTGGACGAGAAAGAATATCATTTCTTTGAAAATGCCCTTAACACTGCAGAAAGCGAGCAAACTCAAAAAGTTGATGTTCAATTTAAGCATAATAATGGCGAGCCTATATGGATAAATTGGAATTTGACTATTTCTAAAGCAGACGGGCTTATATACGCAATTGGGCGAGACGTTACGCTTGAAAAACTTGCCGAAAGGGAAGCTGAAATTAAACGTAAGCAAATTGAGCTTGCAGAACAGTTCGCACTCGAAGCAAGCACATCTAAGTCATTCTTTATGATGAAACTTAGCCACCAACTCAGAAACTCTTTGACTGGTATCATCGGCTACCTCCAGCTTCTTTCTAACAAGTTTTATGAGACCGAAGAGGAGCAAATGGAATATTTGTCGTTGGCTGAACAAAGCTCCGAAGAAATTTTCACTTTCGTTTCTGATATAGTCGATGCAGCGCTTGAGCAGGGCGAATCCTCATTAGATTCGTTTGTGAATACTAAAATTGAGCCTACTTTGCGAAATGCGTTGAGCGAGTATATTAAGGACAATGGAAAAGAGTCCATCAATTTCAATATAGATGCGGGCGAGCCTACTCCAACGGCATTAGTCAGCCCAATTATGCTTGAGCGAGCATTAAAGCTAACTATCGAAGCACTTATTGCCGATATGGATAACGTAGAAGCTGACGTGGTTGTGCAAAGTAATCCTTACGAAGGCGCTTCAGAAATACAAATGCTTGGTCCCGGCAATGCAGAAATTGGGGAGCTTATAGAGTTATATAGGGAGAACCAAAACAACGTTATTGACATTATGAAGCACGATAAAAATGAGGTGATTAGCAATCTTGCTAAGTCGGCATCTCTTATAAGGCGAATGAATGGCACAATGACGGCAGAAACTTTGGGCGGTTCGGAAGGTAACGTTATTATGATAACTTTGCCAACCGTAGGGAAAAACCAATAGCCGCCTCGCTATAGTAAATATTTCAAGAAACTGCCCAGCAAACGGGCAGTTTTTTTTTATTTTGTGGGTAAAATATAAAAAAAATATTTTTTTTGCTGTTACCTTTGAATATTTGAGTCGTTATTGATTATGTTGGCGAGCAAGAGTGTTATAAGCGACTTCGATAGTTTTTAATAGTATAATACATTGCACAAGCAGCAAAAAAACTTCGCTACAGCCGAAAGTGGTGAGTGGCGAAGTCAAGCCTAAAGTAATGGCGGAAATTTTAACAAATATTAGAGGAACAGAGAAATGCATTGGAAAGAAGCTATGAAGCAAAGCGAATTATTCCGAAACTTCGGCATGAGCACATCGATAAAAGCGCCCAAAACGACGCTGAACGAAGACATACTCTCGGAGTTGCTCAGGATGGATGCGCAGTCCAAAAATCAAACATCAGACGATAATGACTTGCCCGAGCATAAGGCAGACCGCTTGCGAGAGCAAAAGAAGCTAGAGCAAAAGAAGCGAGATCTGATGAAAGCATTGCTAAATCTTTAACTCAAATAATTCATTAGGAACTCTACCTGACTGCGCCTCTGCAAGAAAAGATTTGGCTTTGAGATGTCCTACACCTCGAAGGTGTAGGACATCTATTTTTACAGTCTGAATCAGGATTTTCAGGATTAAAAGATTAACAAGATTATTTTCAATTTAAATAATTCATTAGGAACTCTATCTGACTGCGCCTCCGCAAGAAAAGATTTGGCTTTAAGATGTCCTACACCTCGAAGGTGTAGGACATCTGGAGAACAGTGGGTAGGCAATGGAAAAGTTTCTACTGCTCTATCCATTTACAATGCCCCTGCCTAATTATTAATTGCCCCCTCTGCTACCCACTTTCGCATGCCAGTCTTGTGGTTTTCCAATATGTTCCCGCGATAAAAATAAGTGAAATGCGGCAATTTATTTTCTATAACTTGTATAAGTCTGCTTTTGTCAGGGTCGCCGTTGATAACCATGCCCGGCGATAAAAATAGCGTAGAATAATTTGTTAGAACCACTCCGCCCGCTGCAGATTCGTCGCTATGGCAGCCAACATAAGAGCAATTTAACTTCAAAAAAGGATGCACGTGATATTGAAAACTTACGTTATTTTCTGGAAAAACTATGTCCTTTGCGTCAGTTCCAATCGTGTCATCGCAAGAAATCATTAAATAAACAAACGTTAGCACAGAGGCAAAGAATACTGATTTTTTCATTAATAACTCTCTTCCATAGTGGGAAAACTTGATTCACGTACATCTTTGCCGTATTGCATAACGGCATCTTTGACTATATTGAGCAAATTTGCATACCTGCGAACAAATCTTGGCGAAAAGTCAATCGTAAGTCCGAGCATATCAGTATAGACTAATATTTGTCCGTCGCAATGAGGTCCAGCGCCGATGCCAATAGTAGGTATTTTAATGTCGTCGCTTATTTTCTTAGCAAGTTCGGCAGGTATTTTTTCGAGTACAACTGCAAAGCAGCCTGCTCGCTCAAGTGCGACAGCGTCTTTATATATTTTTTCAGCTTCGGCTTCGTCGGTGCCCCTTGCTCTATAAGAGCCAAATTTATGTATGCTTTGAGGCACTAAGCCCAAATGCCCCATAACGGGAATGCCTGCTTCGGTCATTTTTGATATAGCTTCGGTAACGTTTGAGCCGCCTTCGAGCTTGACAGCCGCGCAGCCTGTTTCTTTTAGCAGCCTGCCCGCATTTCTGAATGCTTCATTTGGAGAAACTTGGTATGTCATAAACGGCATATCTGCTACTATTAGCGGACGGCTTGCCCCTTTGACAACAGCTTTTGTGTGATAAATAATATCTTCGAGAGTTACGGGTATTGTTGTTTCATGCCCTTGAACAACGTTTCCAACAGAATCGCCGACCAATATAACGTCAACTCCGCATTGGTCAAAAATATTTGCCACTAACGCATCATAAGCAGTCAGAGCAACAATTTTGCGTCCAGTATCTTTCATTTCTTGCAGTCGCAGCGTAGTGATATGCTTTATTTTTGATTCTGTAGTATATCCCATTTTATTTTTCTCGTTAAATTATAAATAACCAAATTATGTAATTTTTACGAATATACAATGAAAAAATTATCTGCCGACTGCCTTATTTCCTGTAATTAATGCTATAAACTGTAAGCATAATGTTTAAATGAATTGCTATAGCATAGTTTTTAAAATTTGACTTTAATAAAATTTTCTTGATTTTGTTGCAATAAATTTGTAATTTTGTTATTACTTAAAAATGTTTTTTGGAGATTGTGATGGCTAAAAAAGAACAAAGATTCATGATTACGCTCGAGTGCACCGAGGCAAAAGGCGAAGGCAAGCCAGCTTCGAGATATACTACTACCAAAAATAAGCAAAATACTCCTGAAAGAATTGAACTTAAGAAATACAATCCATTCTTGAGACGCCATACAATTCATAAGGAAATAAAATAGTCCGTAATCTGGCTAAATGTTGCTCGATGCCTTCCGGTTTTATGTCAAGCTGCAAGGCATTTTTTTATATTTTGGGCACTTTAACAAAATGAAAAGAGCGAAGTTGATATTTCTAAATTTTTGCCTTGGGCTATTGAGTGCTACTTGGCGAATAAAGATGCACGGGAGCGTGCTCGCAACGCCGTCAGTTGTTGCTTTTTGGCACGGCGAGATGCTGCCTATTTGGAAAGCTTTTTCTTCAATTAGCGGCATAGCTAAGCAAGGGGTAGTTAGCTTGAGCAAAGATGGTGAAATGTTAGCTAATTTACTGAAATATTGGGGATTTGAGCTTATTCGTGGCTCATCTTCAAGAAACTCGAAAGAAACTTTGCAAGACGCAGTCGATAAGGCGAAAACATCGATTATTTTTATAACTCCAGATGGTCCGCGAGGACCAGAGAAGAAATTTAAAAATGGCGCTGCCGTCATCGCTTTTAGGGCATCTGTGCCAATATATTTGGTGAGAGCTAATGTTTCGCATAAAAAGATATTTTTGAAAAGTTGGGATAAATTTATTCTGCCTTATCCTTTTTCAAAAATTGACATACATATTTCCGAAAAATATTTTTTGCCCGAACATCTATCGCGCGAAGAAATTAGCCAGCAAATATCTGAATTTGAGAATCTTATAAATTCGATGGTATAGCTATGATTCCCAGCTTACTTTCAAACGTATATGGCAAAATAGTAAAAATCCGAAACAATCGCTACGACAGAGGAGAGCGGCTGACTATCAAGGTATCTGTTCCAGTAATCAGCGTGGGCAATTTATCTGTCGGCGGAACAGGCAAAACACCCTTTGTGCAAATGTTAGTAAAACTTTTGAAAGAAATGGACAAAAAGCCAGCTATAATAGGCAAAGGATACAAAAGGAAGACAAAAGGCGAACTTATTATTTGCGACGGGAAAAAAGTTTTGGTTAGCGCCAAAGACGGTGGCGATGAAATGGTACTATTGGCTCAATCGCTTAAAGTACCAGTGATAGTGCATGATTCAAAGGCTGAAGCAGCCGTTTCTGCTGAGCGTAGGTTTGATGTAGATTGTATTGTTGTCGATGATGGGTTTCAGCATAGAGCTTTGAATCGTAATCTCGATATTGTGCTAATCGATAAAGATACGCTCGAAAAGCCAGAGCTATTGCCAAAGGGTCGATTGCGAGAGCCGCTCGAGTCTATTAAGCGTGCAAATGTCGTATGCCTTACCGGCGGGGCTGTTATCACCGACAAGTTGAGGCAGCTTATTAGCTTTGACGCTGTGCTGATAAAGGTAAGACCAGTAGCGGGCAAGCCGTATTATCTCGGAGGCAGTGAAATTTCAGATACCGAACTTTCTGTAGCTCGCAGCAAAATTATTCCAGTGGCGGGCATAGCGAAGCCAGAACGATTTTATAGTATGCTCGATGCGATAGGCTATCAAACGCTTACGCCGATTTCATTTGCTGACCATCATAGTTATAATAGGAATGATATTGAAAAAATTAGAAGGACTGTCGAAGTCGCTAAAACGCAATATATCGCTATCACGGAAAAAGATGCCGCTAAACTTATTGATTTCAAAGATAGGTTTCTGCACTATGGCATTAAGCCAATAGTTTTTCCAATTGAGTTGAAAATAACCGATGGGAAAAATGAATTTGTTAGCTTAATAAAATTGTCTCTTGCGTAACTGTTAAACTCAAATAATTCAATAGAAACTTTTCCACTGTATACTTGTTGTTCCCCAGATGTGGCTGTCTCATAAGGTAATAGGTGAGAGCATTCGCTGTTCCCCAGATGTCCTACACCTGAGGTGCAGGACATCTTAAAGCCAAATCTTTTCTTGCAGAGGCGCAGTCAGATAGAATTCCTAATGAATAATTTAAATTGAAAATAATCTTGTTAATCTTTTAATCCTGAAAATCCTGATTCAGACTATAAAAATAGATGTCCTACACCTTCGAGGTGTAGGACATCTTAAAGCCAAGTATTTCCTTACGGATATGCAGTCAGTTAGAGTTCCTAATGCATTATTTGGGTTAAAAGACTGCCTTCTTGCAAAGTTACGCTTTTCTATTGGCTATGTATTGTCTTATGGGTTTTATATGTTTGACAAGTATGAGCAGGCATACGAGCGCGCAGGCTACTTTGTAAGTAATTGGTTCTACAGCAAATAGCGTATTAGTTTTTTGTAGAAATGTAATTGGAGCATAAGCGAGCAATATAGGCGCAACCACAGATGCAAAAATATTGGCAATATGCACATTGTTAGAAAGTATTTTTTTTGATATGAAATAGCAAATAGCCCAGAATAAAATTATTATAGGATTAATAACTATGCTGCCGCCCGCTGCGGTTGATAGCCCTCTGCCGCCTTTAAATTTCAAAAAAATACTCCAATTATGCCCTGCAACTGCTCCAATTAGCCCTAATGCGATATAATAAGAGATTTGCCCTAAAATGAGATAAACGGCAAAAATTGCCAGTATTCCCTTTAAAAAATCGAACGCAAAGCTTGCAATTCCAATTGCTTTGCTCTGGGTGATTTCGTAGCTGTTCATTGCTCCGACGTTGCCAGTGCCTTCGTTGGTGATTACTTTCCCGCTTATTTTTTTTACAATTATATATGTCGTTGGTATTGAGCCAATTAAATAGCCTATTAAAAGAGAAAAAAGCAGAGAAAAAAACATTGCCATTCAAAAAAATTTCATAAAACTTGCACAGTCAATACAACGAAGCAAGCAAATATAAATTGAAAATTAAGCTCAAATAATGCAATATGCGATTATTTCTAATAAATTATTTGGATTAAAATATTAATAATAAATATCGTCTTTATCTTGTTATTTAATTATTATCCAAATGGAACTAAATTGGAATCTAAAGAATCAAAAACAGGTAAGTTGTTCATAGTATCTACGCCAATAGGTAATAAGGACGATATAACCATAAGAGCATTGAACGTGCTTAAAAGATGCGACTTTATCCTATGCGAAGAAATGAAAGAAGGAGCTAAGCTGTTAAAAAACATTAATTTAGAAAAACCGCTCTATACCTTAAACGAACAAAATGAACTTGAACAATCTTTGCTTATGCTCGACAAGTTAGAAGGCGGAGCGAGGGTTTGCTTGATTTCTGACTGTGGCACGCCTGTGTTTGCTGACCCCGGCTACCATTTGGTTAAAGCCGCTATCAAAGCTAATATTGAAATTGAAGTTGTGCCGGGAGTTTCCAGTATCATGACTGCATTGGTGCGGAGCGGAATGGATATAACTACTTTTATGTTTGCTGGATTTGTAGGCAGGAAAGAGGAAGAAAGGGAATTTGACTTTAAAGAACTTTCTA
Source organism: Bacteroidota bacterium (assembly GCA_022708005.1). Taxonomy (GTDB): domain Bacteria; phylum Bacteroidota; class Ignavibacteria; order Kapaibacteriales; family UBA2268; genus JAKIZN01. The sequence goes on from JAKIZN010000051.1 coordinate 8,725, forward strand.
AATTTAATAGAACAATTGTGCTGC
>JAKIZN010000383.1 GCA_022708005.1 Bacteroidota bacterium
ATTCTTGAACTCAAGAAGCGGCGCAATAAAAATATTATGATGTCATTTGTGAATTCTCGTATTAATATTGCGATACCTTATGACCATAATCTTTTTGAGCCGCGATTTTATTCATCAATTTTGAAAATAGGAAAGACCGAAGAATATTTTGAGGATATGAACAGCGCCATTAGCATAGTCGAAGAGTTAAATCTCAATACTCGAATATGGGGAAAAGATTAGGCTGCTAATGATGGGTGAATCCAAATAATTCAATAGGAACTTTCTCCTTGTCTATACGCTGCTTTCCAGATGTCCTACACCTTCGGAAGTGTAGGACATCTATTTTTACAGTCAGAATCAGGATTTTCAGGATTATATGATTATCAGGATAAGAAAGGAAGAAAATTAACAATAGGCGAAAATAATCTTGAAAATCGTATTTAATCAAAAGGCTTGCAGACTATCCATTGCTTGATTTTTCTTGCCATTCATAATAATTTTTCATAAATTAAAAATTATTTTTTAAGAAAAGTGGGAAACTATGTATAAAGCGTTTATTTTCGCTATTGCATTAATTTTTGCAAGCCAAGTTGTATTTTCGCAGCCTCTAAAAGTAAAGAAACCGAAGCCAAAAGAAGTCCCTAAATTTGAGCTATCGCTTGATTATAGAATGGGCAATGCGTCCATATATTACGACGACAAAGGGAACTCTGTTTCGAGAGTGAGCGATACTTTGTCGCCGATATATAATAGCGACTCATCAAAAATTGAGTCATATAGAAAATACACTTTTCAGCATACAAGCTATTCGCTTGCTCCGACCATTAAATGGATGCCAAATAATGAATGGGCGATTACTGGGAAAATAGCATTTTCGTATTTTACTTATAACGAGAAATATGCTTACGACAGTACTTTTGTGCAGCAAAAGAAAGCCAGCTATGGCATGTTTCAAGTGGAATATTTATCGCTCGACGCTGATTATTTCTTGCTCAAAGATGATATTAAGTGGTCGATTATTGGTGGATTTATTATGCCGTTTGGTTTTCACAACGGTCAGATGAACGACCCGAACTATAATTTCCTCAGCGATGGTGCTTTTGAAGTGAAATTAGGCACAAGATTGAACTACGTCGGCGATGGCATAAGCTTAACGGGCAGCGCTGTGTATAATTGGCGAGATGAAGATTTAGAACCGCTGATGCTCTATACTGGAAAAATTGGGCTTATTTCTGTGCCAGGTACGGAATTAGCTGGATATGTCAATTATTTTATGCCGTTTAAAGATAATTTAAAAGTGGCGACTTTCAATCCGCGATATAGAGCGCTAAACGAAGAGACTTTTCAGGTAGGCGTTTCATTCAAAATGTTGCTCGATAATGATATGTTTTTCCAAGCGGGCTATACGGTCAATTTGGCTGGCAGAAATACCTACGGAGCGGGCATATTTAATGTGTTGGCGGGCGTAAGATTTTAGTGCGATTTCTATAAGTTCAGAGTAAGCTGAAAATATAGGCGATTATCTTGATTGCCGAGCGTTTCGCTATATCCGCTACCAAGCTTGCTTTTGTTATATTTTTCGAGCCTTGTATAAGCGAAATTTAAAGCTATAAAGTTTGTGGGCTTATAATCGATAGCGAGCAAGGTACGGTTGCCGTCCTCGTAAAGAGCATTCGTATATCCAGAGCCCGGCATACGATATTCAAAATGCCAAATAGCCGACGAATACGAATCCGTTGCAAATACAGATGTTCTCGCTTTTACTCTTAAATTTTTCAGCGGCTTATATTCCAACTCGATAA
>JAKIZN010000384.1 GCA_022708005.1 Bacteroidota bacterium
CCACGTCCCAAATGAGCCAGTATATGCTCTAACTCGCCAATAATACGTTGTTCCCCAATCCAAATCGGCAAAAAAAGTTGTATCTATAATATCTATGTTATCAATCACCAACTCGCTGAAATTAGGTAACTTACTTATTTGTATTCTATAAAAATCAGAATTTGATTTGCTCCAAACAAAATTTACGCTTGGCGGAACTCCAAGCTCTGCATTTGCGGGGCTTAAGAGTATAGGCACATCTGGAATAAAATCATCAACTTTGAAGGAGTGCAACTCGCTCCATCCGCTATTAACATATCCAGAAAATGTCATAACTCGCCAATAATAAGTCTGTAGCTTGATAAGATTAACAGGCAAAACAAACGTCGTATCGGTCATATTTTTCACCTCAAAAGCTGGACTGCCTTTGAAATTATTGTTCTCCCATAATTGAAAATGATAAAGTCCCGCGCTCACCTTGCTCCAAACAAAAGTAGGCTTTTTGTCTGCATAGAGTTCGCCATTTTTTGGAAGTAATAAATCTGGCACAGTATATACAGAGTTAGGAGTAGAAAATGACCAAGTGTCAGACCAATCGCTGCTTGAGTGAAGTCCGTTTGCTCTAACTCGCCAATAATACTTGCTCGCCACTTTAGGAGCATCGATAGAAATAGCCGTATCGGCTGTGTTTATTTCTTCGATAATGCTATCAAAGCTATCGCTTTCGCTTAGCTGAAACGTATAGGCAGGCGCACCGAAAACAGTAGTCCATTTGAGCGTAACGAGCTTTCCTAATCCAGTCGAGTTATCAGGAGGAAAAGCGAGCGAAGGAGCAACTATTGAGCTACTCAACGATATAAATTTTACATCATTTTTTCCAACAATCGGAATGGCAAGTAAATTATTGACTGTATCCATGCAAATTCCAGACGGTCCTGCAAATCCAGTTGCAAAAACTACACTCTCGCTGAAATCTTTGTCAAATTTGTAGATAGCACCGTGTTCGCTGTCCATTCCCCAAGCAGAAATAAAATAGCTGCCGTCTTTATCACGGGCTATTCCATAAAGGAAGTCTAAAAATGTTGGTTTAACATAAATTGCTTGAAACGTTTCGAGGTCTATAGCCATAATCGACGCATTTTGATGATATGTTACAATTAGCATGCGATTATTTGCCTTGTCGAAGCATAGCCCATTGGGACTCGCCATCTGCCCTAAATAATCTAATCTTTGGTATACCGTAGGGCTACTTGCTTTGATGCGATATATACAAGATTTATATGTATCCGATACATATATGTAGCCGTTGTCGTCGGCTTCAATGTCGCTCAAAAAGGAATCGGCAGTGCTAAGCTCCACCGAACATGCAATATGTCTTGTTCTTAAATCAATAAAATATAAGGTATTTACGTCTGCAACAAATAAGGTATCTCCAACAATGCAAAGTCCTTTTGGATCTAAAAAATTATATGTTACTAAATATTCAAGAGATGAGTCGCTCTTTCTTGTGATAATTTGTCCGTCCCATACTCCGCTGATCCCTACATTTGATATGTAATAGCAATCCCGCTGTGCGTCATAAACAGCGCTTTCTGGCTGAGAGTAAGTTTGGGCATTCAGTGCCGACGAGCATAGAGCAAACATAGCAAGCAGCAATAGCTTCGCATAAAAATTCACAGTAGCACCTATTTTTAGTCATTCAAATATTCTTCTTCGTCTTTAGGCTCGCCATTAGCTTGCGTCGTGGTATCTTGCGAAACGCTTGGCACATAGATTTTGCTTTTATCAAA
>JAKIZN010000385.1 GCA_022708005.1 Bacteroidota bacterium
TAGTTTCCGTGTCTGTGAAGTCATAGACTTTAAATTTTATCGGCATTGGCGGTCTAATGAAAATCGATACATCTGATGGAGAACTTGGAAATCCTTTGGATTTCATAGTCGCAAGTAAATTACTAGCCACATCAGCGGTTAAATTTGTTTCCACTATCGCCAGCACCCCTCTCAATAAAATCGAACCCAAAGCACCGTCAAATCTATGAATATGTCTAATGATAGATTGCTTCATAAATTGTGCTTGATTATACACCCTTTGGTAATCATCGCCGCCCAAACCTTTTCGCGAGCGTAAGACTTGCAGCGTGTTTTGCGGTTGCGAATAGCCAAGAAAGCTGATTAATCCCATTGCTTGCGAGAAGCCAAACTCCACGAAGTAGTGAATTTTATCAAGGTGTGTTATCTCAGCTAATCTTCTCAAATACGCTTCCCTACTGTTCATAGCGCGGAAGATAGTTAACTTGTTCAAGCCGGAACTATCGCTATGCCCGCAATCTGTATAAGTATCGCGGGGCACAGAATATATTTCTATTTTCCCACTATCCAACAGCAGCGAAATAACGTGGTTCGCATCGGCGTGCTTTGTTCTGCCACCAAGCCGCGAATCCACCCCAGTAACTGCGATATTAATCCTTCTGCCAGAGAAAATACGCTTTTCTCTTGCTCCAGCATTGCCATCGAGGGCAATGGACATGTCTTTTGCACTGCTTACAAGCGTGTATCTTTCATTTGAATCAACTACGGGCAGCACTGCTTTGATGAAATCTTCATCGATACTGTTGCTATCGGTTTCTACCTTAGTAGTATCTTTGGGCATAGCGACCGCAGTTGACTGCTCGCTTTTCCACGAGCCTACTATCGAATAGACGATAAATAGAGCAATAGCAAATAAAGCAATAATAAGTATAGTTTTCAATGAGTTTGATGATTTTTTTTCCGTTGGTGGCGCGCTGTCCATCTTAATTCAACTTATTCAAATATAGAACAAAAGTGAATAGCGAAATTAAGAATATTTGATAAAACAACCAAGAAATTAAATCATTTTTTATTATCGCACAAGCTGTTGCTCGGGGCAGTTTATTTCGACAAATCAACTGTATAGCCAGCTTCTTCTATTTTCTTTTTTACCTCATTTATATCTACGTTGCCGTCGAATGTCGCTGTTTCTGTGCTTAAATCGACTTCAACGAACTGGATTCCTTCTACTGAGTTCATTGCATTTTTTACATTTCTTACGCAATGATTGCAACTCATTCCTTTGACCTTAAGTGTTGTCATACCTTCATCTCTTTCGTTGGTTTTAAAATATTTTCTAATATATAGTCTATACATTGATGCTAAAATTAAAGCTAAGAAAATAGAGCCGAATATGTAATTCGTCAAGCTAAGCCCTTCGTGAGAATGGCAGTGCGATATAGCTAAATGCTCCAAAGGATCTGCGTGAAGCACGCTAAATATGAAGTCTAACAAATACCCAAACGCTATCGAAAGCGCTGCGAGCACAAGCAAATACACTATTGAAGTTTTTTTGCCTAATACTTTCATCAATATTGCAAAAGAAGCCCCGTTCGTTGCGGGTCCCATAGTAAGAAATACAAACGCTACACCGGGAGTAAAGCCCTTTAGCATAAGGCTTATTGCTATTGGTATAGACGAGGTAGCACAAACATACATCGGCGCCCCAACCGCTACCATCAATAGCATGCCCAATATGCCGCTTCTAAATTGACTATTAGCAAAAAAATCATCTGGCACAAAAT
>JAKIZN010000052.1 GCA_022708005.1 Bacteroidota bacterium
ATGTATTTTAACTAAAAGGCAATTTAACAAGAAATTCCGAACCTTTCAAATAATTTGATTGAACAAAAATATCACCGTTATGCTTGTTGCAAACAACATCGTGGGCAATGCTCAGCCCTTGCCCCGTTCCTTTACCTACTTTTTTAGTTGTAAAAAATGGGTCAAAAATTCTACTTAAGTGCTTTTCTTGTATGCCAATTCCATCATCTGTAATCAATATATTTACTCTATCGCTATCGCTATAAGTTGAGATTTCTATCCTGCCTTTTTTAAAGTTTTTATCTATCAACGCTCTCTCTTGAATTGCTTGTATTGAATTTAAAAGCAATTGCAGCAGCACTTGATTAATTTCATCTTTTAGGCATAGCACAGACGGCAGCTCATTCGATAGATTTAGCGTTAGCTCCGCTATAGATTTCCACTCGTTTTGGCTTATAAGAACGGTATCTTCAACGCATTTGTTAATATTTATCAACGATTTTTCTCCAACATTAAGTTGGGAAAAATCTTTTATAGCTTTTATTATCTTATTAAGTCTGCTGATTCCTTCGATAGATTGGGCAATAGCAGTCGGCACTTCAGTTGTAAAAAATTCTATATCTGATTCGGTGAGTGCTTTATTAATATATTGAAGCAATTGCTCTTTGCTCATATCTTGGCTGTTTAATTGCAATTGCTCAATGTTTTCGGCAAAGCCAGACAGCACTTCAAATGCGCCTCTGAGGAACGAAATATTATCGCCAATATATTGCAGAGGAGTGTTTAGCTCATGAGCCAACCCAGACGCGAGCAATCCTATAGAATATAACTTTTGATTAAGAAAATTTCTGTTAGTTTCTTCGAGCCGTCTATTAATTCTTTGTAAATCGCGAGTTCTAACGATATTTTTATAAATTGCTACTGCAATATTTGTAATAAATGAAAGCATATAGACAGTATCGGGCAAAAACAAGTCTGGCTCGGAGCTGGCAAGCGAAAAAACGCCTATGCAAGAATCGCCTTGCAGCAAAGGAATATGCAATCTCGATTTCAGCAAAGTTGGAGACTTAAAAAACGGAGCTAATTTATTAGACTCTTCATCTTCCTTAGAAAAATAGATGATTTTTTTAGTAAGCAAAGCTTTGCCCGGCGAGCGATGCATGGCTGTTTTTTCAGCCATCACAAGTTCTGACTTGGTTAAGCCCTTTGAGCTAATAGCTTTAAGGTTGTGAGTATTAGTATTATAATAATAAAGAACCATATATTGATATTTGGTAATTTCGTCGACAATTGAATCAACATTTTTAAACAATGTAGTTAAATCGCTTGAAGCCGTAAGCCTTGTAGCGTAAGATTCCATTGTTTTCAAATAGCCGATTTTATCTTCTATTTTCAAAATTCACCGAATAATTAGTTCTTTAATTCAAAGTAAAATTAAGGATTTTTTTTAGTAGAAACAAAAAAAAGTTGCGTAAATTACACAGCGTATCTTTTTTGCAGGGCTATAACTAAAAAAAACAAAATATTACAAAAATCGTCTAACGTGGCGATTCTCGTTAAACTAATAGCATTTTGGAGGAAATTTAATGGATGCAGAAATACTAGCTCGCATTCAATTTGCACTGACAATTTGCTTTCATTACATATACCCGCCCATAAGCATTGGGCTTGGCGTCATACTCGTCATTATGGAAGGTATGTATATGAAAACAAAGAACATTCGTTACCACCGTATTACAAAATTTTGGGTCAAAGTATTTGCTTTAACTTTTGCAGTCGGTGTGGCAACTGGCATAGTAATGGAATTTCAGTTTGGAACAAATTGGGCAACTTATTCACGATATGTAGGTGATGTATTTGGTAGCCCTTTGGCAGCAGAAGGCGTGTTTGCCTTTTTCCTTGAATCTGGATTTTTAGCCATACTTGTTTTTGGTTGGGATAAGGTAAAGCCACGCACTCACTTTATATCCACTATGATGGTAGCTCTGGGGGCGCACCTTAGCGCTCTATGGATAATAGTCGCTAACTCTTGGATGCAAACTCCTACTGGATTCCATATTGTTCAAGAAGGCATAATGACGAGGGCAGAAATCACAGATTTCTGGGCTGTCGTATTTAATCCATCGACATTAGAAAGAGTGTCCCATACGCTATCGGGAGCATGGCTTACTGGTGCTTTCTTAGTGCTAAGTATAAGCGCATATTATTTTACTAAAAAGAAGCATTTGGACTTAGCAAAAAGCTCTATGAAAATCGCCATAGTAGTTGCCGCATTTGCTTCTATGTTCCAACTATTTACTGGGCATCTGAGCGCTAGCCAAGTCGCAGCAACTCAGCCCGCTAAACTTGCCGCATTTGAAGGGCATTACGAAACCGCACCTGCCGATTTATATTTAGTTGGCTGGGTAGATGAAGCAAACAACAAGACTTATGGTATAAAATTGCCCGGCATGCTTTCATTTTTAATCTTTGGCAATACTTATACTCCAGTGGCGGGACTAAATGAGTTTGCGCCAGGAGACAGACCGCCTGTCAATATAGTATTTCAAGCGTATCACGCTATGGTGGCGATAGGTATGCTTATTATATTGCTTGCCTATCTCGGAGTATTTTACTGGTGGCGCGGGAAATTAGAAAATGTAAAATGGTTTCACCATGTTATGATGTGGTCATTTTTGTTGCCTCAGATATCTAATCAAATTGGCTGGATGGCTGCAGAAATAGGGCGGCAGCCTTGGATAGTTTATGGATATTTGCGAACAAAAGATGCTATATCGAAAACAGTTGATAGCGGAGAAATTGTTTTCTCGCTGATAATGTTCACTCTGATACACATTTTGCTGCTCGCCTTATTTATTTTCTTATTGATTAGGAAAGTAAAGCAAGGTCCCGACGGCGATAATAGCGAAAATGATAACCCCGAACAACAATTGCAATTTGCGGAATAATTAGGAGGAATGGGAAATGTTTGAAGGTATAGATTTAAACTTCATTTGGTTTGTGTTGATAGCGTTTTTGTTTATCGGCTATGCAGTGCTTGACGGGTTCGACCTTGGAGTCGGAACCTTGCATCTATTTACCAATGATGATTCAGAGCGTAGAGTGCTGCTAAATGCTATCGGACCTGTTTGGGATGGCAACGAGGTATGGCTTGTAACAGGCGGTGGCGCTCTGTTTGCCGCATTTCCGCATGCTTATGCTACAGTATTTTCCGGCTTTTACATCCCTTTTATGATACTGCTGTTTGCGATTATTTTCCGAGCTGTGTCGATTGAATTTCGCAGCAAAAGCGAGTCTAAACAATGGCGGCATACTTGGGACGTAGCTTTTTCAATTTCAAGCGTGCTAATAGCATTGCTGATGGGAGTTGCACTTGGCAATATCATCATTGGCGTGCCTATCCAAGCAAACTTTGAACTTAGAACTACACTATTTAGCTTGCTGACGCCATATCCCGTACTTGTAGGAATTACTACTGTCGCTTTGTTTGCTATGCATGGAGCAATTTATGCTACTACCAAAACAGAGGGCGAACTGAAGGCTAAATTAAGAAAATGGGCAAACACATCAATGATTGCATTTATTGTGCTTTACGTGCTAACCACTATAGGCACAGTTATATTTGTACCCAGTATGTTTAAAAATTTCAGCAATTCGGTATTTCTCTATTTAGTTCCATTAATCAGCATTTTGGCAATTATCAATATTCCAATACAGCTAAATCGCGGTAAAGAATTTAGAGCGTTTATTTCTTCCTGCGTTGCGATTGCAACTTTATTAGTGTTATTTGCAATAGGCATATTCCCCAATATAGTTCCTGCTACCATTGCAGAAAATTCGCTAACAATTTACAACGCATCTTCTTCGCACAAAACGCTTGGAGTGATGCTTATCATAGCTCTTATTGGTATGCCGCTTGTAATAACATATACGAGTATTATATATTGGATATTCAGGGGCAAGGTAAAACTTGATAAATCAAGCTATTAGTGCGATGTAGTATTTGCGTGTTCAAATACGAACAACATAAAACAGCGCAATGAAATAATACAATAAAATCTCTACCTGACCATGTCTTTAGACAAGGGGGCATGCCTCCTTGTCTATCCGCTATTTTCCAGATGGGGCTGTCTCATATGGTAATAGGTGAGAGCATCAGTGTTCTCCAGATGTCCTACACCTTCGAGGTGTAGGACATCTTAAAGGCAAATTGTAACGAACCCGAAGGGTTCAAATGTTTGTAGTAATGAATAATCGGCGGTTTATACGACTCCGTAGGAGTCGCATTGGGTTAAAATTATACGACTCCGTAGGAGTCGCATTGGGTTAAAATTATACGACTCCGTAGGAGTCGCATTGGGTTAAAATTATACGACTCCGTAGGAGTCGCATTAGGTTATGCAATCTTATTTTCTACAAACATCAAATCCCTTCGGGATTTAACCCAAATAATGCATCTGAACCATTATGAGACAGCCCCCATCTTAAAGCCAAATATTTCCTTCCGAACACGCAGCCAGTTAAAGCCACTAATGAATTATTTGGGATCATCATGTAAAAATATCATTTTTAGCGCGGGATTCTTCTGCCATATTTTTTTTGTATTCTATCATTTTTTCGAGCAAATTCGGGTCTGCAATTCCGAGCATTTGCACAGCGAGCAATCCAGCATTTTTCGCATTTCCTATTGCAACAGTTGCAACAGGCACCCCAGCGGGCATTTGCACAATGGATAGCAAAGAATCAAATCCATTCAAGGCTTTCGATTGCACAGGCACGCCAATAACAGGAATTGGCGAGTTCGCAGCAACCATACCCGGCAAATGTGCCGCTCCGCCAGCACCTGCAATTATCACTTTTATCCCGCGATGATGAGCCGATTTCCCATATTCCGCCATATCTTCGGGAGTGCGATGCGCCGATACTATGCGTATTTCGTATGGCACTCCGAACTCATCGCAAACGTCGGCGGCAGCTTGCATTGTCGGCAAATCGGAATCGCTCCCCATTATTATACCAATTATAGGTTTTAAGTGTAGCATTTTTTATCCTTCAATTAGTGGTTATCAAAAATTAGATTCATCTTTCCAAACTATGATTTTCCAATCATCTCCATCGCTTTCTCGCTTTAAGTAAAATACAGCTTTGCCGAACACAGTAACAATATCAGTTGGGTCAAAAGTTATTGTTAGCGTAAAACTACGCGATATATCTACAAAAAGCGAATCGCCCCGCGAATATAATATGTCGTTCCATAGCAAATTTAAGTCTTGCGCCACGCTAAACATTCTTGCCGTTGCGAGCATATCTTCGGAACGGCTCCAAGTTGGGTCTATATTTTTGTCATAATTTTTATAAGTAAATGTGAAATCATTATGCAATAATTTACCATATAGCAAAGTATCTTTAAATTTATAAGCATAGCTGAAATTTTTAAAAACCCCTTCAATTGTCGATTGGTCGCCAAGCGAAAAGCCTTCTCTATTGCCCTTTTTTAGAGCAGGGGCAAACGGATTTGTGCAAGAGGCAACTACCAGCAAAATCAAAGCGACTATCGATATTATTACAGCTTGTTTCAAGTAAATTTGCTTCTCGCTATTTGGATTAATTCAGCAACAATTTTTTGCTAATAAATTTATTTCTATTTTTCGCTATTGCGATATAAACGCCGCTTTGCAGTGCGGACAAGTCCATGCGGGAGAATTGGAAGTCTGCTAGCGATTGCGACAAAACGCTATTGCCAAGCACATCAAATATTTCAACTGACTCATAACGCTCGCCATTAGAAACAAATTGCAGCTCTCTGCCAATTAGCTGAAACGCATCATCACGAGCATTTTCTACAGATGCATAATATGAAGATGTAACCACAATATTATCAACTCCAAGCGCGGGGCGAGTGCCACTCATTCCAGTTTCGACATGGCAATATTTCCATCGCACTTGCACCAAAGGCTTGTCGTTGCACTCTTGAGGCAGCGTGATTGGCGGTAGCAATTTATAATCGCCTACGTCGAAAACCATGATATATTCAGAAGGCAGCGTGATAAATTCCCCTTCGTCGCCAATTCTGTATTGCAGAACAATCTTATATGTTCTATCGCCCGGGGCAACTGTCCGTCCTATCCACTCTATGCGTATATCCTTCCTTGAGCTTGCGTTAAGCGAGAGCAGCGCTGCCCCTAAATAGTTGCCATCTTCTTGCACCCCACTTGTATTTTGGAAGGCAAAGCCATTATCTTCGAGCCCGATAATTCGAGAGCGGCTTGTAAGGTTATATGCTAATGTCCAATCTGCATTCATCTCGTCTTCCAATTTTGGGTCTCTTGATTTAGTAGTATGGAAAATCATATTATTCGGATATGTGCCAGCCGGCGAAGAAGCAGACCACTCAAAAAAAGTATAAGAGCCGCTTGATAAGTCGAAAGGCTCAGGGTTGCTCTGCGAAAAAAGCAAAGCAGGACAAATCAATAACCAAGCGAGAAAAAGTTGTTTCATAGCATACCTACTGATATTTTTCTAAATACTCATAAAATTCGTTTATTATTTCTTTGCTGATAGTTTCAGGCACAAGGATTCGCAAATTATCATTGCCAATCGAGCCTTTTAACGTATAATACCCCCTAACAATAACCTTAAAAAAAGCTTTTTCAAAAGATTCATCAAAAATATATTTGCCAAGCTGTCCGAGATATTCTGCAAAATTTAAGTCAATATTCTGGTTAAAATATATGTCATAGCCGACGCTGCCTTCGGCACAATTTTCTACTTCTGTTATTTTAATGATTTTCACATCTGTTTTTACAATTGTTTTTTGTAAATTTAATAAATTCAATTAAAAAAAATAGCGTATTTTTGTATAGATTAAAAATAATATTTTAAAAATATGAAACCATATATATCGCTTATTATACCGGCATACAACGAAGAATTGAGGCTTGGCAATACTTTAAAGCTTACAATTTCATATTTAAATTCTATACCGCACCCGTATGAAATTATTGTATCAGACGACGGGTCGAAGGATAAGACTACAGAAGTTGCCAAGCAATTTCAAGATGTTAGGGTGGTTGGGGACGGAGTGAATTATGGCAAAGGAGCAGCCGTCAGGCGCGGGATGCTCGAAGCCAAAGGCGATATCAGGGTGTTTTCAGACGCAGATTTATCTACTCCAATTTATGAAATAGAAAAAGTGCTAACGCAGCTAAATGCTGGATTTGATATTTGCATCGGCTCGCGAGCTATAGACGATAATTTAATCAGAAAGCATCAGCCGTTTTATCGCGAATTTATGGGCAAAACCTTCAATAAGTTGGTGCAAATATTTGCATTGAAAGGAATTTCTGATACTCAATGTGGCTTTAAAGGATTTACCGAAAAAGCCGCAGAAGATGTTTTCAGCCGCTCGCAAATAAACGGCTTTGGATTTGATGTCGAAATTTTATATTTAGCTCGCAAATTAGGATATGAAATCAAGGAAATAGGAGTAGAGTGGTATAACGACGAGCGTACGACTGTCCACCCTATCAAAGATTCAATACAAATGTTCAAAGAGATAATAAAGGTAAGGCGCCTGCATAAGGATTTATAGCAATGGCATTATTTAGCGAGACAGTTCGATTTAGGAAGATATTCGGAGGGTCAAGCGATGACGAGCTGTGGAAAAGAAATTTATTGCTGCTATCGATTGCCCAATTCATAGCTATGGTTGGTATGAATGGGCTTGTGCCGTTTCTGCCACTATTTGTTGTACAGCTTGGAGTAAGCGATCCAACGGAGGCTAAAGTATGGAGCAGTTTAGTTTTTGCAGGTCCATATATGCTTTCTATAATTGCCGTGCCAATATGGGGAATGCTCGGCGACCGCTACGGTCAAAAGAAAATGGTCATTAGGGCATTGTTCGGATTAGGGCTGGCGGTGTTTTTGATGGGATTTTCTATGAACGTTGAGCAATTATTTGCTCTCAGAGTGTTTCAAGGAGCATCGAGCGGATTTATCGCATCGGCATTAGCATTCGTAAGCAAAAATACTCCCAAAAATCGCTCTGGCTACGCCATAGGAATACTTCAAAGCGCCTCGTCGGCAGGAGTTATCGTTGGACCTTTCTTTGGCGGCATACTTTCCGATATAAGCGGCATAAGAAGCGTATTTTTTATTGTGGCTTTTCTATGCGTAGTTAGCGGACTGCTCGTAATATTTTATTTAATTGAGCGAAAGAAGCCAATACCAACAGAAAAAATTTCTGTGATAGGCAACCTAAAAATAGTGATGTCAAATAAAGAAATGGCTAAAATCATCGCTTTGATTACTCTTTCGCAAGCGGCAATTTTGCTTTCTAATCCAATATTTCCATTCTTTGTTTCTCGCTTGCACGCTCCAGATGCAATTCTTTCAACTATCACTGGATTACTGATAGCGATTGTTGGAATTTTCGCTATAATATTTGCACCATATTGGGGACGCAAAAACGACACTATGCCTTATAATAAAATATTCGCATTGGCGGCGTTAGTATCGGGAGTTGGCTCGTTGCTCCATGTTTTTGTAAATCACTATTTGTGGCTGTTTCCAATACGCGGGCTAATAGGCATATTCTTTGCAGCCATAGCTCCGAGCCTTTATTCAGCTTTGAGCTACCGCGCAGACGAACAAAACAAAGG
>JAKIZN010000053.1 GCA_022708005.1 Bacteroidota bacterium
GATGCAAGCAGAACAAAACTCGCCGTTACGCCACTCTCGCCCGATAGGCTTTTGGCTCTGTGCGTCGATAAAATTAGCAATAGCTTCGGAGGCTTGTATTTATCTGATTCTCAAGGATTTGCTTGGCAAACGCTCGCTAACGATACGCTTGATTATAGCTACCTCGTTCAAGCGCAAGGCTTTTTCAATTTGCTGCTTGAGTTTAGCCCATTTAGCAAAGATGATTTTTTTATCGGTGGAGTGTGGCTATATAAGGGCAACGTGAAGTCTAATACGTTTGCCCCAATTGCCGATAAAGTCCATGTTGATATGCACAATATCAAGTATAATCCTAATGATAGCTTGATGTATTTAGCTAATGATGGCGGTATATATCGCTTCGATGCCAATTTTAATAATATCGAAAATATAAGCAATAACCTTGGCGTTACTCAATTTTATCGCATTGGACTAAATCCATCTAACCCAGAAATTATTTATGGCGGCTCGCAGGACAATAATATATTTGAGTATTTTTATGATAATTGGCAATTTTTCTGGTCTGGCGACGGCATGGAAACATTTGTCGACCCGCGAGATCCTTCGCTTGTGTATTACTCTACTCAAAGAGGTTCGCTATACAACACAAAGCACGGGCTTTTCAATGTCGGCGAAGGCGAACAGCATCCGTGGGTTACTGCATTTTTATATCAACCGCTTAATCCAGATGTAATTTATTGCGGATTTGAAAATGTGTGGCGCTCAAGCAATCAAGGCGAAAATTTCGAGAAAATTTCAGATTTTAAAGATAAATTAGAAATTACTTCGATAGCGCTATCTCGCAAAGATACTGCAATAATCTATGCTTCCAATGCAAAAAAAATCTATAAAACTACAAATTCTGGCAATGTTTGGGAGAATATTTTTCAGTCCAATGACTACATAAGTTCGATTAAAACTGACCAATACGGCAATCTATGGGTTAGCATCGGGCAGTTCAATTCCAAAAGCAAAGTCTATAAAATTAGTGGCGATTCAATCATTAATCAAACTTATAATTTGCCAAATGTGCCTATCAATTGTATCGAAATTGATACCACAGCAAATAAAATTTACATTGGCACTGATATTGGCGTTTTTGAAAAAGATTTCGATGCAAATAGCTGGAGCAAAATGGGACTAAATTTCCCTGCTGTTATAGTCAATGAGCTTGAACTGCATTATGGCACAGGCACACTATTTGCCGCTACTTTTGGTCGCGGCTTGTGGAGCTATAAGCTCTTTGATTGCCCAATTAAAAAGCCCACTTTAGAGCCGCTTCCCAAAAGATATTTTTGCAGTGGCGAGCTTGTTGCACTCAAAGTGGCAGAGCCAGTTGAGGATTATGAATATTTGTGGAATGATGGCACAAAGGGCAGCGAAAAAATTATAAGCGATAAAGGCGTTTATTACGTAACTGCAAGAAATAGCAGCAATTGCGTGGCAGCTTCCGATACAATTTTTGTGTGGAAGCCAGCAGCAGCGAATATAGATCTCGTGCTGATTTCGCCCAATCCAATATGCGAAGGCGATACAGCAAGGCTGCTCGCTAATCTTACTATTATGCAGTCAGTTAAAAGGTTTGGCTGGTCAGATGGGCAAAAATCTACGCATGGCAAATTCACCCAAACGGGCAGGTATTTTTTCTATGTAGAAGATGAATATGGTTGCATTTATTCCAGCGATACGGTGAGCATATTTGTAAATCCCGTGCCAGCAAAACCGCTTATCAGAAAAGAAGGCAATTGGCTTTATGCTTCAAATGGCGACTTTTTTAGCTGGTATCTTGATGACGAGCTTATCGAAGAATTTGAAGGCGATTCGTGCTATATCCATAAGCCGGGCAAATACGAAGTGCTAATTCGGGATTCCAATTTCTGCTCCAACTATTCCGAAGCATATATTATAGAATTCAACGATTTGCTTAAAAATAATTTACAGTTATCTGTTTCGCCCAATCCGTCAAATGCGATATTCAATCTTGAGTTAAATCTCACACAAAAAAGCGATGTAAGCATTATAATTTATAACGCCGTAGGGCAAATCATATATGAAAAAATCTTATCCGATGCGGAAGGTTATTGCTCCGAACTCATAGATATAAGTTCGGAGCCGCAATCGCTGTATTATCTTGTTGCGAAAACTCAATTTGGAGTAAAAAATAAAATTTTGGTAAAAGTCAAGTAAATCAATCGCTAATCGCAAGTTCGATAATCTTTTTTATTTTATTTGCCGAATCTTTAGATGCTTCGATAACGTCATTATGTGATAACTTTGAGGTGTTTACTTCGCTCAAAGTATTGGTAATAAGCGAAAGCCCGACGCAATCTATCCCAAGTCGCGATGCGGCAGCCGCTTCGAGCACAGTGGACATACCTGCGGCAGTCGCTCCTAATCTTCTGAAAAAGCGAATCTCGGCTGGAGTTTCATAGCTCGGACCGCTTGTGCTTAAATATACACCTTCTTGGAATGGTATGGAGCTTTGCACGAGCTTTGCGACCCATTTTTCAATCCAATTTAGCGAAAAAATATTCTTCGGAAATGCTTCCCTTGCGGAAATCGCTGCGGTGCGGCTTTCGAACAAGGCAGAAACGTCTCTATAGAGCAAGTTGATGGTGTCCCTTATCAGCATAGCGTCGCCGACTTTATAGTTTGGATTTAGCCCGCCCGCTGCGTTTGTAAATATCATTTTGGGGATGCCGAGCAGGTGCGATATTATCGAAATAGAGCAAATTTCTTCGACTGTTCTGCCTTCGTATAAATGGAATCTGCCAGAAAATAGCAGCACAGCTTTCCCTGCAACTTCGATTTTGCATAATTTCCCACAATGCCCAAGCACACTTGTTTGAGGTAAATTAGGTATTTCGGAATAATCAAGCTCTCCAAGCGAAGCATATTCGCCAAAATAATCGGCAAATCCGCTTCCCGCAACTACCGCAATATCAAAATTATCGCCTAAACTGCTTGCAATATAATCAGCCGAAATGCTATATTTTTCTTTTAGGTAGCTCGCTATGGTATAGCTTGCTGCGCTTTGTTTGCCGCTTTGTAACATATATTTTATTCGATTTTAAATCATAGAATATATTATCGGAAAATCCTTGCAGTAATTTATTTCGTTGCCGAGCGAAGAAGTTTTCAGCTCGATTGATAGCGAAACCTTTTCGCTATCCAATAACTTTATTTTTAAATCACAAAATTCACCGAAAGAATATTCAACTATCTGCATATTATTCAATCGGTTATCAAATTCTATTTTATTTTTATAAATATGGAAAATTGCGGTGCCGTCTATTGACATTGTGATAAACTCATCAAGTTCTATTTTTCGCGCAAGTTCAAATCTAATATATAACTCGCCATCGGAATTGCCAATTCGCATTTTTGCGAGAAATTCGCCAACTTGGTGCATAGTGCTCATACCGCCAGCACTGCTAAAAATTGCGGCGCCGTTCCATTGCTCACTTTCGCGGGCTGTTCCATTTGCCTCTGGCGAAATTTGGCTGCTCGCTGGGCTGTATCGCCGATGCTCGGCTGCCAAATATATTGGGTGCAACACCTCATAAGGCACAGCCAAGCCCAAAAGCTCATAAATCTTGCCAATATGCTTCCTAAAAAGTATGTCGAAATCATTTTTGTTGGGAGCGTTATGTTCTGGTCCATACCACCAAAACCAGTCAGAGCCTTCAGCTATATAGATTTCGTTTAGCACTTTATCGAGCAGTTCTGGCGACATATTGTTTTTTTTCGCTTCGACTTCACCCCTTGCTTTTGCAAGCATTTTCCAAGCTGTTTGGTCGTCTTTGTCGCCTATCCATATAGAAAAATTAGCATTAATCCACGAGCCTGCGTGAATATGATTAAATGTTTTGGAGTAGTTCGGATTAATTTTTTCCACTGCTTCGCTGCATTTCACCGTTTCAAATAGTTCGCTATCGGACAAACTCGAAAATAGACAGTTCAAAAATGGAAAGCCATTATCTTTATAAAATTCCCAGCAATTTTCGCCATCTAATATAACGGTAACTGCGGCATAATCAAGAGCTTCTTCGCCGTGAACCCTAATGATTTCATTGCGGATGCTCTCCAAATGCGAGCAAAATTCTTTTGCCGATTCCTCCGCATCCCAATTGGAGTAGACAAACCCTATTCTATCGGAGAGAAAATGGTCGCGAAAAAGTAGCTTTATTTCACAATTTTTCTGATGATTATGATATATTTGCGGGAAAAATTTTAGCGTATCATAGAAATCGCCCTGTGCGGTTTCTTTTAATATTTGCTCGTCGGTTGCTGTCCATTTTATATTAAATTTAGCCAGCATATCGCAAGTAGCATCAGAAAGCGAGCCTTCCGAAGCCCAAATTCCGCTTGGCAATGCTCCAAAAGTTTGGCGATATACGTTGATGCCGCGAGCAATTTGCGATTCCGCATCTTCTGGATAGCGAAATTGCACATTACTCAAATCGAGCCATGGCATTGCTTCTAAAGCCGCATGGCTATCTATCAATATTGGCAATATTGGGTGATATTCTGGCGAGCAAGATATTTCAATTTGACCGCTATTTTTTAGCTCGTTCATTATATCCGAAATTTTTCCGAGCACCTGCAAGTGATAATCCAAAATATATTTTTTGTCCGATTCGCTGAAATTTCGATCTAACTGTATCAGTTCGCTTATTTTTTTATCTTGTTTTGAGACTTCGCCAATCCAAGATAAATTATACCATACCTGCAAGTCAAGCATTTCCTGTGTGCTGAACTTATCGGCATCGGCGCCGCTGCTATATTTTTGATATAACTCAAAATAGCGGGGCGAAGGCTTAATTAAATTATCTAAATTACAAATGAAAAATTGATTTAAAATTTCTTGTTTTTCTGCTTTGCTCAAAGCGCTAGCTGGCTTTTCGGATAGAATTTGCACCCTATCTTTCACCTTTCCGCTGACGTATTCATCAATTTGTATCATCAGAGATGGAGCGAAATTAAAGGTTTGCTTGATTTTTGGATATGATTTTAGCAAATACGGCAAATCATAATAATCTTTTACACCGTGCATTCGAGCCCACGGCAAAATAAATTCATTTTCCCATTTATAATACGGCTGATGCTGGTGCCATAAAAAAGCAACTTTAAGTGGTTTCATTCTATTATCAAATTATAAATAAACTGCACATTTCAAGTATCAAGCAAGTTAATAATTTATTATAACATAGACAATTAAAAAATTCTATCTATTCGATGAAATATCCTTAATTCGTTAGTTTTAAAGTTCAGCAATTCATCAAAAATTCATTTTTCTCTTGTTTTCTGCAAACGCAGAAAATTTAGTTGCTTAATAGCTGTTTTTGCTGAATAATGTATGTGTTCAAATAAAAGCTATCTGCAAAGCAGCGTTTATCGTCTTTTTTACAATTTCCCCGATATAGCTGATCTTATCGATTAAAAGTAACGTGTTGCCGATAAAATTCAAGCAAATGAAAATTATAGCGTAATTTACGATATATATTAATGTAAAATGAAAAATAGTTTTTAGTGTGCAATTTTGCTTGCGCATCAAAACGATTAAATTTAAGAAACTACAATTGTTTATGCAATAACAAATGGCTTTTAGCTTTAATAGGAGGTTGTTTTTATGGCTAAGTTAGCACGGCGAACTTTGCTAATCGTCGCAGCGATTATTTTTTCGAGCTTTAGTTTGCAATCGCAGGTTAGAGTTCAAAATCTTTCTGTAAGCACGCTTAAAGAAGCGTTTGACTTAATTAATTCTGGTGCCGTTACTGGCAATATCGAAATCAAAATCGATTCAAATGTAGTTGAGACCGAAAGGGCGGTGCTTATGGCATCTAAGGTTGGCTCTGCGAACTACACATCGGTAACAATTTATCCGACCGCAGTTTGCTCGATAACGGGCGATATTCCGACCGCACTAATAGAACTTCGCGATGCGGATTACGTTACTATCGACGGGCGCATCAATCGAACAGGCAACACCAACGCTCTGACGCTTTACAACGCTCAAACTACAAATTCCGCTGTGATATGGCTCAGCCGCCCTGCTACAAATAGCAATGGCGCAAGAGGAAATACAATAAGAAATTGCAATATAAGAGGCAACTCCAGCACTGCAGCTTCAGTTTACGGTATCAATACTGGCTCTGTTACTTCTATGGTAACGGGTGCGGCTGGTATGGACTCTTTGAAAATAATTAACAATAGTTTTGCAAGATTAGGTTTCGGTATTCGCGCTTATGGAGTGGCTGGCGGTCTGCTCAAAGATGTTGTTATTTCCAACAATAACTTTGGCAATAACGCTAAAGACGGCGACGGCTGTTATTACGGTGCTCAATTATACTACGCCGAAAGGGCAACTGTTTCCAATAATAAAGTTAGCGTTACAAACACAACTGTGCTATATTCCTTGCAGTTTGGTAACGTAAAAAACTCACTAGTTGAAAACAATATTATTAAAAATTCAAACGTAACATCGCTGTATGGAATTAATTTTGCAACATCTTGCGACAGTAATATTATCAATAACATTACAGTAGAAGATAACGCTGTTGGCGGAATGTATGCTTTGCAAATAAGCACATCTAAAAACAACAGCATAAGCAATATTAATATTAAAAATAACATTGCCACTGGAACAATATACGGCATTTACGTATCTGCTTCGAATAACATAAGTAACAACTTCACTAAAATCTATGTTGATGATAATCAATCTTCGAGTTTGACAGGGCAAGCCTTTGGTATGTATTTTACAGCTGCCAACAACTCAACTGTAACCAATTCAAGAGTGTCTAACCTCAAAGCAGGCGGAAACGTGTATGGGATTCAAGTGAACGCCTCCACAAGTTTTTTGGTTAAAGATAATATCATTAACAACCTAGTGTCATTCAATCCGACTACAACAATGTACACCGCTGCTGGAATTTATATATCTGGCAGTGCGACTACTTCAATAGGCAATATGATTGTCAATAATTCTATTTCTGGTATATTTGACGGTACAAATAAAACCAATAAATTCTACATTTCGGCAGGCATAGTGCTATATGGTGGGGCATCGCACCAAGTTTACTATAACTCCGTAAATATGTATGGCAATTCTTTGGGCACAAATAACGAGCCGGGCTATAATGCAGCTCTTACTTTTTCCCAAGCATCAATCCCTAGTTGCAACATTAGAAACAACACATTTGTAAATACTATGTCCAAAAATGTTGCTGGCTCCAAGTCTTATGCTATTTATATGGCTGGCGCAGGCAATTGGTCGGGCGCAACATTGGACTATAATAATTACTATGTCGATGGTGATTATGGCGTATTGGCTGGAAATGATGCTACAGACTATCTAACTATCGGTGCATTAAGGGCAGCTAAAGACGACCAAAATTTGAACTCTGTGACCTTAAATCCAGTATATAATTCTAACGACAACCTAAGGTTATATATGGGGTCTCCTTTGGCAGGATTAGGCGTTAACATCGCTGGATATGATAAGGATATGCTTGGTGTGAGCAGGTCTTCCATTACTCCTACAATTGGCGCCTACGAAAATATAGGCGACTTCGACCTTCCTGTAATTAACTATATGCCGCTTTCCAACACCATTAGCTTGGCAAACAGAAACTTTTTGGCAACTATCGTCGATAGGCAAGGGGTTAATACTACTAACTTCCAGCCAAGGATATATTTTAGAAAATCGACTAACGCCAATACATTCGCGGGGAACACTCCATCTGCGGACGGGTGGAAATTCACAGAAGGCACGAAAATTGGCTCTACTTTTGAATTTACAATTGACTACTCATTATTAGGCAACGTTGCACCCGGCGCAAAGATTGAGTATTTCGTTGTAGCGCAAGACGTAGCAACAACTCCAAACGTGGCTTATACATCTGCAAAATTTGCAATAGAGCCAGTAAGCGTAGAGCTTACCGCCGCAAACTTCCCAGTAAGCGTAAGCGAAACTGAGTACCTTATAGCTCCCGCTTTATCTGGCAAACTCCAAGTGGGGCAAGGGCAAACCTATACTACTCTGACCGCCCCCGGTGGCGCCTTCGAGCTAATTAACTCTTCCGTGCTTGTTGGCAATTTAGATATTGAAATTACATCGGATATAGTCGAATCTGGCGAGATTGCTCTTGAGCAATGCACAACCGAAGGCGGCGTCTGGAACGTTAAAATTTATCCAACAGGAAATTATACGATAAGTGGCAATACTTCTCCAGCGCTAATAGAACTCCGCGACGCGGATAGAGTAACTATCGACGGCAGAGTTAATGCTACAGGCGACCAAATAGGCTTGACTATGAGAAATAGCAGCCTTGCCGGTACTGTAATATGGCTTACCCGCAACACAGCGGCAACTTCTAATGGAGCAAAAAACAACACAATCAAATATTGCAGAATAATTGGTGGCTCGCCTACTGCCAATACATCATTTGGTATAGCCTTGGGCGGTAAATATAACTTGCTCTCCGAAGCAGCTGGCAATGATAATAATATAATTGAGAATAATAAAATTTATAGAGCATATTACGGCATAAGGGCTGCAGGTGGATGGGGCAACGAAGGCTATATG
>JAKIZN010000386.1 GCA_022708005.1 Bacteroidota bacterium
TTCCACGCTTGATAGAAGTATCGCTATGGGGCGAGACCAATAGTTTTTTTAATTCGTAATTAACAAGGAAGTTAATATTATGGATAAGACATTAAGAACAGCGGCTACTGGATTGACAGCCCAGCAAAGATATGTGGAACTGATTTCCAACAATATCGCTAACGTCAATACTACTGGCTTTAAAAAAGTGCGCCCCGAGTTCCAAGATTTGCTTTACGAAACTTTGCGACCTGCGGGCAATGTTGCTAGAAGCGGAGTTGAGCCACTAAACGAAGTGCAAATTGGCTCTGGAACAGAACTTGTCGCCACAACAAAAGTTTTCAGGCAGGGCGATATTTCATCTACCAATAATCCGCTCGACCTTGCCATTAACGGCGAGGGCTTTTTTGTGATAAGAAAGCCAGATAGCACACTTGCTTATACTCGCGATGGCTCATTTCAATTAGATAGAAATGGGCAAATTGTTACTTCTCAAGGATTTGCACTCGACCCGGGATTCACCGTTCCAGATGATACAGTCGAAGTGCAAATTTCTCGCGATGGGGTTATAAGCATCCTTACTGAAAATGCGACCGATGCTCAAGCTATTGGGCAAATCGAACTTGCGCGATTTATCAATCCCGCGGGATTAAAATCTGTAGGCGATAATTTATACGAAGAATCGCCCGCATCCGGCAGAGCATTCTTTGAAGTGCCCGGAACCAACAACACCGGCGATATTATTCAATCGCACCTTGAAACTTCTAACGTGGATATTGTTGAAGAAATGGTTAATATGATTACCGCACAAAGAGCTTACGAGCTTAATTCAAAGTCCGTAAGAACAGCCGACGATATTTTAGGAATTGCCGTAAATCTTAAGAGATAATATAAACAGATGAAAACATTTGTCGCCATATTGATAGTTTTCGCTTTTGCAAGTAATTACGCAGATGCACAATCTACTTTTTCAAAAGATCGCATTGAGGAAGCAGTCAAAAATTATTTGATAAGCCAAACAAATGACGACATCGAAGTAGAGGTTGTGCAAAGCGTAAAGCCAATTTCATTTAGCGAAAAAAATATAAAGGCGATTTTTGCTCACGATTTTAGAAATTTCAAAGGGTTAGGCAAAGTTACTTTAGAATTTTACGATGGCTCTAAAAAAATTCACTCCGAACAAATAAGGGTGAAAATCAATAAATTCAAGATGTTGCCTGTATCTTCGAGGGTTATTCTCTCTGGGACTACAATTGATAATTCCGATGTAGTTTGGAAGCGAATTGATGTAACTAACTACAACGAAAGCGAGTTGTTTCAATCGAAGGACATAATAGGCAAAGTTACGAAAAATGGAATAGCAAAAGATACTCCATTTAATGTAAAAGACTTGAGCAGCGATATGATTATCAAGCGTGGGCAAAATATTTATATCATTGCTCAATCTGGCGCAGTGCAAATTAAGACAATTGGCACTGCCCTGCAAAATGGCGGCGTAGGCGACTTTATTCGCGTAAAGCGCGAGGGGCAAGGCAATGCCGTGCTTGTCGGCGAAGTCGATATGAATGGAGCAGTTATTCTTAGATCAGCTCGAGCATCACTAAAATAGGAGAAATTTATAATGAAACATAAAATATTCATAACGCTTTTTATAATGCTATCGCTTAGCAGCGTAGCAAATGCACAATTTCGTTCGCAGCAGCAAAGTTTGCGTTCACTTTTTTCCGATGTAAAAGCATTCCAAGTTGATGATGCTATAATGGTATT
>JAKIZN010000387.1 GCA_022708005.1 Bacteroidota bacterium
CGAAAATCTAAAAAGAGCCGGAGCTGGACTATCCATATATGGAGGGTTCAACTTAGCGCCAGTGCCAATTTCCATAGGGCTGCAAGGCGACTTGCTATTTTACGGTTGGGGCGAAAAATATTTTAGCTATTATCAAAATTCTTGGAGACGGCGAGATACTGTTAGCTATCAAAACACGATAATACCAATCACGGCATTTGTCCAATTCAGACCTAATATCGCGGAATACTTTTATCCATATTTCGAACTGCTTGGTGGGATAAATATGATTAGCGCTAGCGCTGATTATAAGTCGGCAGGTGGATATAATGATAATCAGGACGAGTTTGCAGCTTCGTGGAATTATGGGATTGGCGCAGGGCTTATGGTTAAATTAGTTGATTTCGTTACTTTGCCAAGCTTCTACTCTCGCCTATTGCTTGATATTAAAGCAAGGTATATGAGAGGCACAGAAACAAAATACCACATGGTAAAACAGATAAACGACGATACTTCACCAGATTTCAGAAGATATTCATCTAAAACCGATATGGCTACGTTTCAAGTCGGAGTCGCTTTTGAATTTTAATTTATTATAAGAGGAGATAAAAATAATGAAACGAACAATGCTTATTGCAGCTTTTATGCTAATACTATCCATCGGAATGTCGAGCTGCACTTCTGTAACTACCGGCAATTACCGTTCGGCGTCAGGCAGCCAAGACAAAGAAATTACTATCGGAAAAGTGCAAAAAGAGATTCGTAAAGGTATGTCCGGAGCAGAAGTTGCGGAAACTCTAGGCTCGCCAAACATTGTTACGAAAGACGAGAACGGGATGGAAACTTGGATTTATGACAGGATAGCAACCGAAGCTTCCTATAACGAAAGTTCAAATGTGCTTTTTTTGATGCTTTATGCGCAAGGTTCTACTTCATCTAATGCGGCTGTATCCCAAAGAACATTAACAGTCATAGTTAAGATGAATGAGAATGGAATTGTCGATTCTTTCTCTTACCATGCAAGCAAGTTTTAAATAGTGAGGGAAATATGAAGCTAAATTTAATATTGCTGTTGCTGGGGGCAGTTTTTGTGTCGAGTTGCACAGTGATAAGCACCTCCCAGCAAAGCACACAGGCAACGCAAACTCAAATAAGAGAGTTTCAGACTCGGTATTTCGACACAAACGATGTAAAACTAATTATGAAGTCCGTCTTAAATGTTCTTCAAGATGATGGTTTCATCGTAAAAAACGTAGTGGTAGATATTGGACTGCTAACTGGCTCGAAAGAAGTTGATATGACTCGCTCTAAAAATAGCAATAACAATGATTTTTGGGTAAACCTAATTCAAGGACTAAGCAAAAGCAACAGTTCAGATAGAACTACTTTTAATAAGATACAACAAATAGAGGTGTCTGTTAATGTTTCTGAGTATGGGAAACAATCTAAAGTAAGAGCAAATTTTCAAGCAAAAATTTTAGATAATTTAGGTAATACCGTAGAAGTGAAAGCTATAGACGATATGAAATTTTATCAAGAATTTTTCTCAAAAGTTGACAAAGGTATCTTTTTGCAAAAACATGGCTTATAAAATAAAGAGGGCTACTTTACTTTCGACAAGTTGCTGTAGCCCTCGCTCGCTTTGCCATTGCAACTGCCCCTGCCTTCATTTTATACCAAATAATTCATTAGAAACTATAACTGATTGCGTATCTGCAAGGAAAAGTTAGGCTTTAAGATGTCCTACACCTCGAAGG
>JAKIZN010000054.1 GCA_022708005.1 Bacteroidota bacterium
CGGAAGGATTTTTATTGCAGGACACTCGCGCGGTGCAGCCATTGCGATGCTTGTCGCTCCTATATTCGAGCAAATTAAGAAAGTTAGCTTGATTTCTCCTATATCTTCATTTGATAGATATTCCGATAGGCAAAAGGAGATTTGGAAACGGCAGGGCTATGTGGAATTTAAAATGAGCCACAGCGGACAGAAATTAAGGATAAATTCTACATATTTAGAAGATATTGAGGCTAATATCGCAAAATATTCATTGCCGAAAATAGTCAATACAATAGAAAAAGAGTTGCAAATAATTCACGGCAGGCAAGATTTGACAGTAAGCATCAAAGAGCCTTATGAATTAGCATACAACTTTGAAAACAAAGAGCTACTGCGATTTGATATAATAGAAAAAGCTGGGCATGGCTTTGCAGCAAGCCACCCATTTAAAGCAACAAATGCAATATTAAATGAATTAATAGAAAAACTAATTATCTTTCTTGAGCTAAAGCAATGAAACGTATATGTGCTCTTGTATCGCTTATGTTTTTGATGACCAGTTGCGAAGTTTTCGTTATAAAAGCTCCGCAAAGAGAGCAGGCGAAAGTGATAGATTTAACTCAGCGAACACCGCTTGGGGTTGTCTATTTGCTTAAAGCGGAACTCGATAGCGGCAACTTGCTGGGAGCTATGTCGATTATAGCTTCGCCGGACGGCAGTAAATATTTGGCGATAGAGCGATATGAGCATGCCGACCGTCTCTCTCGATTGAAAAGAATGATTGCCCAAAGGCAAATCACAGATATTCGCACTGATACGCTATCTACCGATACTTTCAATATAAATCTTGAGTTCGATTGGACTAAAAAAATGAGCTTCACGGCTTCAAGAATAGATAATTCTTGGTATGTCGTTGGCTATAAATGCTTGTATTAGCCTCCGCGTCGAACCGCTATTTTTATGGCTGGGCTTACCGTAATTATCCATTTGCTACGCTTAAGTAAGCGTTGAGCGCTGCTGGGAATGGCGATAGCGCTCTTTCTAATACGCCTTGCACAAATGATATTGCTATGCCATAATTTGTGATAGGTATGCCTGCTTCCTTAGCCTTCATTATCCGCACTAATTTTTCATTCCGCGTTAGCATACAGCTACCACAATGAATAATTAGCTTGAACTCGGATAGATTTGCTGGGAAATCGCGACCCGATGCAACAGTAACATCAAGCCCAAACCCAAGATGCTCGCTAAGCCAGCGGGGAATTTTAGCCCTGCCAATATCATCTTCTGCTGGGTGATGGCTGCACGCTTCGGCAATCAATATCTTATCGTTTGGCTGCAATTTATTGATAAATGCCGCACCGCGAGATTCTTCAACTATGTCGCCTTTATTACGCGAGAAAAGTATAGAAAAAGTAGTTGCTTTGAGATGTTTCGGTGTATCCGAAACCATTTTATTGACAACTTGCGAATCGCAAACAACTAAGTCTGGCTCTTTTTTTAGCAACTGCAAAGTGCGGGCATATTCGCTATCTTTCACAACGATTGCTGTTGCGTTGGTGTCTAAAATATCGCGTATTGCCTGCACCTGTGGCAAAATTAATCGCCCCTTTGGCGCTTGCAAATCAATGGGCACGACCATTACGCATAGCCCGCCTTCGGGGACTAAATCGCTGAGCAAAGGCGGTGGCTTTAAAAAATCATTGGGAAGTTTGGCAATAAGCCTGCGCTTGATTTCCGATATGTATTTGTCGCGATTGATAGCATCTATTGCTGAGCATTGAGCGTAATCTGCTCCAATGCTGCTGAGTTTGCTAATCAATTCATCGCTTGCGCCCGCATTATCAATTTTATTAATTACAATGATATACGGAATTTCTTTAGATCTGATAGTGGCAATAATTTCTTCTTCAATCGGATTGAGATTATCTGGCTCGACTACAACTATTGCTATATCAGCCCTTTCTAATGCCTTCATTGTTCGCTCAATTCTCTTTTCGGACAAAGCAGAAACGTCATCTATTCCCGCAGTATCAAGAATTGTAACGGGACCTATCGGCAATAGCTCCATAGACTTTTCGACCACATCTGTTGTGGTGCCGGGCACGGGTGAAGATATTGCAACATCTTGATTGGCAAGCATATTTAGCACACTCGATTTGCCGACATTTGTTCTGCCAAAAATTCCGATTTGCAATCGCAGCGATTTAGGAGTATTTATCATAGTGGTATTATTTTGCAAGTACAACAAATTGAGTGCGGCGATTTTTGGCACGCCCTTCATCAGTTGCGTTAGATGCAACTGGCTTTGAGAAACCGAACCCGCGATAGCGCAATCTCGATGGGTCAACTCCGCTGCTTACGATTGCGTTATAAACGGCTCTCGCCCTATCTTCCGATAGCTTGGCATTGTATTCCTGCGAGCCGACATTATCGGTATGCCCTTGTATTTCGAGTCTAAGCTTTGGGCGGCTTAGCATCGCATCGACTATTTCTTCGATGATTGGCTTAGAATCTTCTTTCAATATTGCTTTGTCGAAATCGAAGAGTATGGGCATAACGAACTCGTCGCCAACGTCTTTCCATAAGTCCGAAGTATCGTATTCGCCATCTGCTATTATATCATCTTTTGCGCCGGGCAAAGTTAAATACGAAAATACCGTATGCCAGCCCCAATATTTTGGTGGCTTATATGTTATGTAATAGTAAAATCTAAGGCTCATATAAATATCGCGAAAGACCGAGACCATTTGCTCTTTGGAATAAACTTTGTAAAATTTCCCACCCGTATAGCTTGAAATAGCCTTCAAATCATCGTCTTTTGAATAGCCAAAAGCAACACAAAATATATGTACGTTCATATTTTTTGCTTGCTCTATAAGTTCGCCAACTTCCTTTTTGGAATAATTTTCATCGCCGTCGGTAAATATCACAAGCACTCTCGGCACATCTTCGGCAGTGCCTTCAAACATTGCCGTGCCGTGATAAATTGCATCGTTCAAAGCGGTGAATAGCCCAAAACCGTCATTTCTTTTAGCTCGAAATAGGCTGAGCATAGTAGAAGTATCACGCATCAAAGGCACTTTAACGTCAAAATCTTTATTGAAAGTGGCAATTCCAATTTGGTCGTAATCGAATTTCATACGAATGAACATCTCCGTTCCCTCGAAAATTGCTCCGAGTATAGGATTCATCGAACCGCTGTAATCGACAGTCAGCACTATGTTATACGGTATCGAATCTTTCGCCCCAAATTCTCTTACGGCAAATGTATCTATTGCGGCTTCGCGTGTATTATAAACTTTGCCAAGCTGCTCCCGCATTTTTGAAAAGTAGCGGTAATCGCCTTTTCTATATGGGTCAGCCATATTTGTGATGAAATGCCCTAATGAATCGAATACTCGTGTATATAGCTTAATTTTATTAGGATATTCATCAATTTCTATTCTAAAAATATCATAAATTATTTTCGAGTAATCTGCGGAGTCAATTGGCAAAGTAGATGTTATGTAAATTGGCTTTGCGGCTGTATCGAGCGGGTCTTCCAGCGAAGCCATAAAATCAAAATCCGTCGGATGATATGTCTTGCAAGATGAAATTGCAAACATTATCGCCAACAGCACAAAACTTCTAATTACGATAGATTTCATACTATAGTTTTTATATTCAGCATTACCCATATCAGGCAAAATCGTTTTATAGCTCCAATTGCTCATCAAACTTTAAATATCCTTTCAGCCATATCTTTAGCTCGCTTGCGATGCTCGTCTTTGATATGTATTGCAACCACAGCGATAGCGCTAAGCATAACGCCTAAATCATCGCTAAACCCAAGCACGGGCACAAAGTCTGGCACAGTATCCAAAGGCGTTATAAAATATGCTAATGCGCCCAATATCACGCCTTTTGCCCATCTGGGAGTCTCGCTATCTTGAAATGAAAAAAAGAGTTGCAATGCTGTTTCGACCACTCTTTTGCCTGCTCGTCTCCAATTTACCCTTATTTTTTTATTGAGTTCAGGCTGAACTAACTCTTCCATATTATCGACTTGTTCGTCCATAACGCTTCTTGCAATGTGTCTAATATACTTATTTCAAGACTTTTTGCAGCAAATTTTATTGCTGAAAATCCGCCAATGCCGAAAAATAAATTAAAGCAAATAGAAGAGAACCCGAAGGGATTTGATGTTTGTAGGAAATAAGATTGTCTAATATAATTCGACTCCTACGGAGTCGTATAACTCGCCGTTTCTTTATAACTACAAACATTTGAACCCTTTGGGTTCGTTATTATTTGGCTTTAAGATGTCCTACACCTCAAAGGTGTAGGACATCTGGAGAACAGCGAATTATTCAATATTAATCGCCTAATTTGTTTTGCGATACATCAAAGTTGCAAGCACATTTATCACTAATCCATAGCAGCAAACTACTATAAAATGGAAAGATATATCCGAAAAGCCCGAACCTTTGAGCAAAATCATTCTGACCGCTTCCATAAAGTATCGCAGCGGATTGAAATATGTGATTATTTTCGCCCAATTTGGCATATTTTCTATAGAAGTGAAAAGCCCGCTTAGCAATATGAAAACAACCGTAAAGAACCAAGTTATAAACATCGATTGCTGCTGTGTATCGGCAGTTGTCGAAATGAGAAAGCCTATCCCTAATACGAGAAGCAAAAACACCCCACCGAAAAGGAACAGCAGCGGCAGACTGCCCACAATTGGAATATCATACAGCAACTTGCCAATAGAAAGCCCAACCGCAAGTTCAAAAATACCTAAAACCCAAAATGGGAAAAGTTTGCCTACTATTAGTTCATATTTTTTTATTGGAGTAACGTTGAGCTGCTCGATAGTGCCAATCTCTTTTTCGCGAACAATGTTCATGCCCGAGACGAACATTCCAACAAGCGAGACAAGCAACACCAACAGCCCCGGCACCATAAACGCTTGATAATTCAGCTCTGGATTAAACCAATTGGCATAGCTGATGTTTATCTTTTTCAGCAAGTTCAAATTGCTTGCCTTTGATGAATAGCCAATATTATCGGCAGTAAATCCTTGCATAAAATCGTTTATCACGCTATTAGTGTATTGCGCTGATAGCGATGCTTTTGAGCCATCAATAGCATTCACGACAATTGAAGCGGGCGAGGCGCCCTCGCGCATTAAATCCCGCTCGAAATGATTTGGAATAGCAAGGTATAAATCGCATTCGCCTTTATCTAACGCTTGCTCTGCCTGCTTTTCGCTTTCGAGATGCCCTGCAATTGTGAAATAATTGCTGCCTTCAAACTTCCCTATCATTTGCCGAGAAGCGCTTGATAAGTCGTTATCGACAAAGGCAATTTTAATATCTTTCATCTCAAAAGTCGCGGCATTAGCTAATATTACTAACTGAAGCACGGGCATAAATGTTAGTATAAAAAGCATCTGCTTATTTCTGAATATTTGCCGAAATTCCTTCACTAATATTATTTTTATATTTCTCATTTTTGCAACCTGATGTTGAATTTTTTTAAACTTAAGGAAATGAAAAACACTGCAAAGCCCGCTAGAATTAAAGTTTCCTTCCATAAAATATCCAAGCCCGCGCCTTTTAGCATAATGGATTTTATAATCAGATTGAACCATTTGGCTGGAATAAGGTGCGTAAGCCATTGAATTATCTGTGGCATATTTGAAATTGGATATATAAATCCAGATAATATTATCGTGGGCAGCATAAGCCCCATTAGCGACATCATCAGCGCTACTTGCTGGCTGGATGTTATAGTCGAAATAAGCAATCCCAAAGAAAGTGCTGTTATTATAAATAAAATACCTTCTACCATTAAAAGCAGGACGCTGCCACGGACGGGCACGCCGAACACAGCATTGCCGACTATAAGGATAATAACAGCGTCAATAATGGCAAGAAATAGATACGGCAACATTTTTGCGATTATGATTTGCAAGGGCTGCATAGGCGAAACAAGCAGTGATTCCATAGTGCCAAGCTCTTTCTCGCGAGTGATAGATATAGATGTCATCATCGCCGAAACCAACATTAATATCACCGTGATAAGCCCGGGAACAAATAAGTATGCTCCTCTCAGTTCTTCGTTGTAACGCATTCTAATTTCTGTATTTATCGAATATGGCATTTCTACATTTTCATTGATTTCATCTAAATATGATTTGATTATAGAACTTGTATAGCTGAGCAAAGTCGAAGCTGTGTTTGGGTCGGTTGCGTCGGCTATGATTCTAATATTCGCGATGCCCGTTTTTGCAAGATTTTCTTCAAAGTTGCTCTCGAAGACTATTGCCTCGCGTATTGAGCCTTTGCGAAAAATTGCTTCCACCTCGTCTAAGCCGTTCAGCTCGTACTCTAACTTGAAGTAGTTGCCAGCCAATAGCTTGCTTTTGATAGATGAAGTAGTTGCATCTTTGGAATAGTCCAATATTGCAATTTTCGCATCTTGTATTTCATTCGTTATTGTATAGCCAAACAGCAGTATCAATATTGGTGGCATAGCAAGCAATATCAGCAAGGTTCTATAATCTCGCAATATATGATAAAATTCTTTGATGACAAAAGCTCTGAACTGTTTCATTTGCCGCCTCCGCGTGCTATTTTTACAAATATTTCGTCAACATTGCTCGATGAGTATTCGCTTTTTAAGTCTCTGGGGCTGCCTATTGCCATAATTTTCCCTTCGCTCATCATAGAAATCCTATCGCAATATTCTGCCTCGTCCATATAGTGGGTTGTTACAAATACTGTAACTCCGCTGTTTGTAGCTTCATAGATAAGTTCCCAAAACTGCCTTCGTGTAATTGGATCTACTCCGCCAGTTGGCTCATCTAAAAATACGATTTCTGGATTATGAACAATTGCTACCGAGAAGGCGAGCTTTTGCTTCCATCCAAGCGGCAATGAACTTATCAGGCTTTTCCTTTTTTCTGTAAGTTGAAATTTTTCAAGCAACTGCTCTGTTTTCTCCTTAATCTGCAATTTTGATAGCCCATAAATACCGCCATAAAACTCTATATTTTCGCCAATGGTTAAATCTTCATAAAGAGAGAACTTTTGACTCATATATCCTATGCTGCGTTTCACTTTTTCTGTCTCAGAAAATATATCGTAACCGCCGACGGTTGCCTCGCCGCTTGTTGGCGATAGCAGTCCGCAAAGCATCCTCATAGCCGTAGATTTCCCTGCTCCATTTGCGCCAAGGAAGCCAAATATTTCACCTTTCTTTACTTGAAAAGAAATACTATCAACAGCTACGAAATCGCCAAACTTTTTCGTAAGGTTGCTGACTTCTATCGAATATCCATTTGATTTTTTCATTGCTTATTCCCCCACCATAAGATTCATAAAACAATCTTCTATAGCAGGCTTAATCACAGCTATTTCAACATTTGTATTGCCGCAGTTTCTTAAATATTCATATATTTGCGGTATATCAAATGAAGTTCGCTTATCGGTATAATGCAGCGACTCGCCGAAAGGAAAAGCAGAGTTGCAATGTTCATAGCTCCTAATGTCGTTCAATAGCTTGTATTTGTCGCTTGAATTAATAGATAGCAGCGTTTTATCAAAGCTATTTACTATGCTTTCGGGTGTGTCTATCCCAAGAATTTCACCTGCTTGAATTAATGCTATCCTATCGCAAAGGCTCGCCTCGTCCATATATGGAGTGGATACGAACACAGTGACTCCGTCGTTCTTCAGCTTTTTCAGCATTTCCCAAAGCTCCTTTCTCGATACGGGGTCAACTCCCGTTGTAGGTTCATCGAGCAGCAAGACCTCTGGCTTGTGAATTAAGCTACAAGAAAGTGCGAGCTTTTGTTTCATCCCGCCCGATAGCTTGCCTGCACGGCGTTTCTTAAATGGCTCTATCTGCGAATAAATATCTTTTACGAGATGATAGTTTTCTTCAACTGTTGTTCCAAACATAGTGGCATATAATTGCATATTCTCTTCGATTGTCAAATCTTGGTATAACGAGAACTTGCCGGGCATATATCCCACGCTGGAGCGAACTTTTTTGTAATCTTTGACTACATCATAATTTGTCATTACAGCAGAGCCTTTATCGGGGAGCAATAGGGTGGCAAGTATCCTGATTAGCGTTGTTTTGCCAGCACCATCTGGACCTATCAGCCCAAATATTTCTCCGCTATTGACGCTAAGCGAAATATCTTTTAAAGCTACTGTATTGCCATAGCTTTTAGATACATTCTTTATTTCTATTGAGTTTGCCATTGTTCTATTCCGAAAATATTACTTCGCCGGGCATACCGATTTTTATCTTTCCATCGTTTTTGACTGATACTTTTACAGCGTAAACTAAATTTACTCGCTCTTTCTTTGTTTGTACGATTTTGGGTGTAAACTCTGCTTGCGATGATATCCATTCGACTTCACCCGTATATTCATAGTATCCGCCGCCACTTTTGTCTATTCTAACTTTTGCTTTATCTTTTAGCTTAACTTTGGATAGCATATCGCCCGAAACATATACTCTCAATATGATATTATCTAAATTTGCTAAC
>JAKIZN010000388.1 GCA_022708005.1 Bacteroidota bacterium
AACTGAAGTAGAATTAAGAATTTCTTCGATGCTCTTATACACAGTTTTCGGGTCAATACCGTTAATTTTATTATATTCAGCTTGCAATGCCCGCCTACGATTAGTCTCGTCAATCAAAACTTGCATAGAGCGGGTAATTTTATCTGCATAAAGAATAACCAAGCCTTCAACATTCCTTGCAGTTCTGCCCGCTACTTGCAATAGCGATCTTTCGCTACGCAGGAAGCCTTCTTTATCCGCATCAAGCACTGCCACAAGCGACACTTCTGGCAAATCCAAGCCTTCTCGCAGCAAGTTCACTCCGACCAGCACATCTGTTTCTCCAAGCCGCAGCCCTCTAATTATTTCCACTCTTGCAAGCGAATCAATATCAGAATGAATATATGCCACTTTGATTTGAACATTTTGCAAATATTCGGACAAATCCTCTGCCATACGCTTCGTCAAAGTCGTTACCAGCACCTTATCGCCCTTTGCAGTTCTAATCCTGATTTCATTGATTAAATCATCTATTTGATTTTTAATCGGGCGAACGCTAATTTGTGGGTCGAGCAGCCCTGTGGGTCTAATGACTTGCTCGACAACAGCGCCGCCGCACTGCTCAAGTTCGTAATCGCCGGGAGTTGCACTAACAAAAACAACTTGATTAATGATTGATTCAAACTCTTCAAACTTCAAAGGGCGATTCTCTAATGCGGAAGGCAGTCTGAAGCCAAAATCGACAAGATTTGTCTTCCTTGCTCTATCGCCGTTATACATTGCACGAAGTTGCGGAACTGTAACGTGGCTTTCGTCGATTATCAGCAAATAATCCTCTGGGAAAAAATCGAAAATGCAATGTGGGCGCTCGCCGAACTGCCTGCCCGATAGGTGCATCGAATAATTTTCGATACCGCTGCAATAGCCAACTTCCCGCATCATTTCTAAATCAAAAAGAGTCCTTTGCTCAAGTCTCTGCGCTTCGACTAACTTTTCTTCGGCTCTGAGTACTTTTAATCTTTCGTAAAGCTCGTCTTTTATGTCTTGCATAGCTCGAATGAGTTTATTTTCGGGAGTAACAAATAATTTAGATGGATAAATCACAACGGAATCCAACTTGGTTTGCAGCTTTCCCGTCAGAGCATCTATATAGCTAATTTTTTCAATTTCATCGCCAAACATTTCAATTCTAATGGCAATTCTATTTTCGTAAGCTGGGATAATATCGACAATATCGCCTCGCACGCGAAAAGTGCCCCGCTGGAAGTCCATATCATTTCTAGAGTAATACAAATCGGCAAGCCTATAAATCAATTGCTTACGCGATATTTGCATTCCGATATGCAGCGGCAGCAAAAGTTCCTCAAAATCCTCTTTTTTGCCAATACTATAGATGCAGCTCACGCTCGCAACCACGATAACGTCCCGACGCCCTTCGACCAGCGAACTTGTCGCTTTCAGCCTCAATCTATCTATTTCGTCGTTGATTGAAAAATCTTTCTCGATATAAGTATCTGTCCGCGGTATATACGCTTCGGGCTGATAATAATCATAATATGAAATAAAGTATTCGACGGCATTTTCAGGGAAAAAGCCCTTGAACTCGCTAAATAACTGTGCCGCAAGAGTTTTATTCGGCGATATTACAAGGGTTGGCTTCTGAACTTTTTCGATGACGTTGCTCATAGTGAAAGTCTTCCCGCTGCCTGTAACTCCGAGCAAAGTTTGGAACTTATCGCCTCGATTTACTCCA
>JAKIZN010000389.1 GCA_022708005.1 Bacteroidota bacterium
TATCAATGCCAACATCAAGCGGCTTGTATTTTATATTCCAAGCGACTATGGACTTTTTGGGCAAAATCATTATGGGCAAAGTTTTATTTTCAAAGAAAAATTCTCTGCTGTGGGCTGCTTGAGTAATCAGCGAATCGCTTGTTGAAGTTAGTTCTAACGCAACTTTCTGGGTATTCCGCACTTCGAATGACTTAGTTATTTCGACTGGCGAATTTATAAAGACCGAATCAAATACGAGATATTCTTGAAATCCTTCCACAAATCTATCTGTTTTGCGAGCGATTAGCTTAAATGTATCTTGAGCTACGATTTGAGTGGTATCTTGCGGGTTGACAAGCCCAAGTTTCAGCAAGGCAGTTTTTCTGCCAATTGGCTCTGCCAGCATATCTGTAGATGCTGAATATTTGAATACGATAGTATCGGACCGGCGAGTGTCTAAATTTAGATTAAACGGCAGCGCTGGCGAAACTGGCGAAAAGCGTAAGTATTCAAATGGAGTAATAGCGTCGGGACTTGAGTAAATTTCCACCGATGGCGAAACAGCGAGCATTCTTAAAGTACCGTCGCCAGTATTATTCACTACAAATCGCTCAAAAAGCTCGTCGCCAACGTAGCAAGGTCCAAAATTTATCTCTTTTTTGTGGATGTCTGGATAATAGTGAATTTCGCCAGATAATTGAGCTATAGAAAAATTAGTACAAGCTAATATAAAAAAAACAGTTACAGCTATTACCCTATTATGTATCAATTGATTAAATGCAAAATTTGAAAATATTTTTGCAAAAAAATCGTTATTTTTATTAAAATTTTTCATAATTTATAAAATTAGTGATGTAACTTTTTTAAAATTATTAATTATTATTTTAATAAGCAATTTATTTTTCGATTTTCTAGGATTTATATATGAAAAAGTTTCTTAATTTAGCTTTGATGACTGCATTATTTGCATTTTCTACCGTGTTTGCTCAACCGAAAATAGAAATTGTCGGCGGCGATGTTATTGATTGGCACGACGTAAAGCCGAAGGATAACGCGGGCACAGAGAAACTTGTTATTTCAGAAGTAAAGCCAACTTGCGGCTGCACTACAGCGCCTCTCGACAAATACGAACTTGCCCCAGGCGAAACTGCTACAATGAAGGTTACTCTGAACGTCGGCACTTCATCAGGGAAAGTCCATAAAACTATTAGAATCTCGTCAAACGACCCATCGGCTGCGATGAAAGTCGTTTCGCTCAAAGCCAATATGATTAGACCAATTGAAATTACCCCAACAACATATTTTGCATTTAATAAAATGACAGTCGGGAGCGAAAGTTCCGGCAAATTGTTCCTGAAAAACAATACAAATGCTGACATTACTTTGTCGGACTTCTCAGTAGAGCCGTCAAATCTGAAAATTAATTTTAATGGCAAGCAAGTGCTTAAGCCAAACGAAAAAATAGAGCTTACGGCAACAGTTACTCCCCAAAAGACTGGCTATTTCAACGGCTATGTTAGAATGAATACGACTGATCCCGAAACTAAAATTTTGGAAATACGTTGCTACGGAAACGTTGTCGAATCGCCTATATTTAACTCGAAATAATAATTTTGATTATAAAATTCATCTCCAATCTTCCGAAGAAAAATAAATCTTCGGAAGATTGCGGGCAAGCCAATTAATTTGCTGCCCTGCCCAAATTCTATATTTCACCACGCCAGATAAGTTTAAGCCTACTTTGCATTATTT
>JAKIZN010000390.1 GCA_022708005.1 Bacteroidota bacterium
CAGGCAAGGCACTTTGATAAAGTATTAATTTTAAGATAAATAATAATAAAAAAGCTGTCTCACGCTGGGGCAGCTTTTTTTGTATAATCCCAAATAATGCATTAGAAACTTCCTCATTGCCTATTCGCTGTTTTCCAGATGTCCTACACCTCGAAGGTGTAAGACATCTTAAAGCCTAACATTTTCTTACGGATACGCATTCAGTTAGAGTTCCTAATGAATTTTTTGCATTATTTAGCACTATTTTCGCCAAAAAGTCGGAGTAAAAAGAACGAGGACTGTGAAAATTTCGAGCCTGCCTAATAGCATTAAAGCACAAGATATCCATTTTGCCATATCGGGCAAAGGTCCGAAGTTCTCTGTAGGACCAACCGCTCCAATACCTGGTCCGACCCCATTCATCGTTGTAGCTACTGCTCCTATTGAAGTTGGCACATCAAGCCCCAAGAATCCAAGGCTAATCACCGCAACGATAGCGACTATTGCATAAAATAGCGTAAAAATCAGTACATTTATCAGGATACCTCTATCTACAGGAGTGCCATTTATTCTTATAGGCAAAATTGCTTTAGGATGTATATGTTTTTTTATTCCGTTATATATCAACTTGATAGATAAGGCAAAGCGAATGACTTTGATGCCTCCAGCAGTTGAGCCAGCCATTCCGCCTATATACATAATTGTTACAAGCAGCAGTTGAGAGCCAAAACTCCACTTTTCATAATCTTCAGCGCCGAAGCCTGTTGTTGTGATTAGTGAAACTACATTAAAAAGAGACTTTCTAAAAGCGTCGGCGAGTGATTCATTATTGTGCAACATTATATCTACCGATATAATAGCTGTTGTTATCAAAATAATTGAAGCAAACCACTTTAGCTCTTCGCTCTTGAAATAGTCCTTGAACGAACCTTTAAGCGCTCTATAGTGCAGCGAAAAATTGATAGCCGAAATGAACATCCCAAAAATTGCGATGTATTCAATCAAACTACTTTTATAAAAAGCGATACTTGTATTTTTAGTGGAGAAACCACCTGTCCCAATTGCTGCGAACGAGTGGCATACGGCATCGAACGCAGTCATCCCGCCAAGCCAGAAACTTATAAATATAATCAAAGTAATAACTATATATACCATACCTAATATACGGGTAGTTTCTTTAACTCTTGGGGATAGTTTGTCTGTGGTTGGTCCCGGGGTTTCAGCCTTGAAAAGCTGCATACCTGCAACGCCTAGAAGTGGCATAACCGATATAGTAACAACCACTATACCAATTCCACCTATCCAGTGGGTGAAACTTCTCCAAAAGATTATGCTTGCAGGCAAGCCCTCGATGTCGCTCAAGATTGTAGCTCCAGTCGTCGTAAAGCCAGAAGTGGACTCAAATAGCGCATCTGTAAAATTTGGAATAGTCCCAGTGAAAATATAAGGCAACGTTCCAATTAGCACTGTGATTAGCCAAGCAAATGAAACGATAATGAAACCGTCGCGAATCGATACAGTAGTTTCGGCGTTGCTTTGCTGCCGCTTAAAGAAATAAAAGATAGAAAATCCGGATAGCGAAGTTACTACAGAAGCAAGTAAAATACCATTTGCCATTCCGTCGCGGAAGTAGATAGATAGCGTTAACGGGACAAGCATCGATAGACCGATATATCCAATTATAACGCCCAAGATTTGAAAAATAGTTTTGTTGTTCATTTTTTTCTATTTTCGCCAAAAAGTCGGAG
>JAKIZN010000055.1 GCA_022708005.1 Bacteroidota bacterium
GACGCCCTAAATATTGACCAATGCTTCCGTAAGGATGATAAAACGTACTTCATTGAACAAAAAGTTCGTGATGACCACGATTCAACAAAAAAAAAGGGGACAAATTGAAAACTTTGAAAAGAAACTAGACGTAATGCTTGCAAAGCATAGCGAATATGAATTAGTTGGAATTTTTTACTTTATTGATCCAAGTTTCACGAAAAATAAAAATTACTATACTGCTGAATTAACAAAAATGTCGACAGCTTACAATGTTGAAATACATGTTTTTTATGGTGAGTCGCTCTTTGAATATTTAGGCTATATTGATATTTGGGAGGAAATACTTTTGCATTTAGAGAGTTGGAAAAAGCAAATTCCCGACTTCCCAGAAATAAACTTTGATCTCGATGCTCAGCATACATTTGAAGAAATCAAAGATTTAAAACCGCTTGTGTTTAGGAAACTTTTGGAAAATGAGCAAATCTTCCAAGAGATAGTTTCGACTCTATTCCCTCAAAAAGCAACTTTAAAACTTCTATTAAAATATTATGCCACGAAGTCTGAAACTATTTACAAAACAATATCAAATGACTTAAAGAATCGATTAGGAGTGCAATAAATACACTTATCACTTAACAAAGTAGTTTTGGTAGCGGGCAATCTAACAGTTCCCCCTACCCCAATTAAACAAACCGCCCATCTCAATCCGCCCTTATCATAAATTGCTTTTTAATCTTAATTTTTTTTTATATTTTTAAGATTATTTTTTTTACTAAAATGAACAAATAAATGAGCCAATTTTATCCTCAAACACAACGCGATACATATAAATTAGTAGAAAAATTTGCTACCGGCAAATTTAAAAATGAAATCACTTTTCTTAAATCATTGGTTAATGATATTGTTAATCACGGAGAGTTCGAAATTATCGGCGGACGTGTTTGGGAACTTAACGCACCAGAAAAATGCTACGTGCTGCAACATCAACACGGGAAATCCTCCAAAATACCATTAGGGCATAAAATTGCATTGACAGACTACCCCATATTATCCGAACTTGCCCACAAAAGAACGTCGCTGCACCACGAAACCGACGAATATCTTAAAAATAAAGGTATCGACCTCTATTCCGTAACCGCAGTAGGTGATATTATCAGAATTGGCTCAAACTATTACTATAAATACGTCTTGGGCTTCAATGCCAAACATATCTTGCAATCATTTTATGAAACGCTGAACGTTATCAGCTCGGTTGCATCAATAAAAATTCGCGATTTGACGCACAAAGAAGCACACAAAAAGCTACAAAGAGACATAAACAAAGCTTCAGAAATACAAAGAAATTTGCTCCCGCAGCACTTTTTGCAATTCCACGATTTTGAGATATTTGGCTTATGCGTTCCCGATAGCGAAGTTGGTGGCGACTTTTTCGATTATCTAATGAATAAAAGCGACGAAGAAGATAGAGTTGGCATAGTCATTAGCGACGCTGCGAGCAAAGGCTTGCCCGCAGCAATCCAAGCGCTTTTTGTTTCGGGAGCGCTGCGAATGGCTCAATCTTTTTCGCCCAAAATATCGTCGCTGCTCAGCAGGCTCAATACGCTAATTTTCGACACTTTCCCTTATGAAAGATTTGTAACTTTATTCTATTGCGAGCTAACTCTTTCGTCTAACCGCTTAGTTTTATATGCAAATGCAGGGCATTGCGCCCCTATCCACTACCGCTACGAAGACGATAGCATTAGAATGCTGCAACCAACTGGCGGGCTTTTGGGAATCATCCGTGAGCAAGCTTTCAATGTCGAAAATGTCAGACTTAAGCCAAATGATATTTTAGTGCTATACACCGACGGCATTTCCGAAGCAATGAACAAGAGCGAGCAGCTTTACGGCGAAGAAAGGATATGCAAGATAATCCGAAAATACAAAGATGAGTCTGCAAAACATATTGCATATATGCTCATAGAAGATGTGCAAAAGTTCAACGCAGGCTCGACATATAATGACGATAAAACAATTGTCGTTGTCAAGCGAACCCAAAATGGCAGCGAAATGGCAAGCTAACCATATACGGAGAATACAATGCAGAAAAAAGATTTTCCAATGACTACTGCAATTCGATTTTTAAAAAGCAAAAAAATCGACTTTGTGCCATACGAATATGAATATTTAGAAAAAGGCGGGACTAAACAAACTGCTGATGAGCTTCAAGTCGATGAGCATAGCGTCGTAAAAACACTTGTGTTTGAAAGCGAAAACTCCCCGTTTATAGTGCTGATGCACGGCGATAGGGAAGTTTCCACAAAAGAAATGGCAAGGCATTTGGGAGTAAAGAAAGTAGAGCCAGCCAAAATTGAGGACGCATTCAAATATACTGGCTATATGTTTGGTGGGACAAGTCCATTTGGCACCAAGCGAGCAATGAAAGTTTACATCGAAGAAGGTATAATGGCTTTGGAGAAAATTTATATTAATGGCGGCAAGCGAGGATTTATTATTGAAATCAAGCCAGATTCACTTAAATTATTGGATTATGAGATAGTAAGCGTTGCAATTCCAAAATAGTATATAGTGTGATGCCGTGCAAAGCTATTTTTGAATTTAAAGGATTAATTGCTAAATTGCGGCTGATTTTAAAGTAATTTCAGCGATAATAAATTTTAATTAGATTGGATAAAAAATGACAATATTTCAAACTGACTTTAGCGACTTAAAACTTGCACGCCGAGGC
The DNA here is from genome assembly GCA_022708005.1 of Bacteroidota bacterium. Taxonomy (GTDB): domain Bacteria; phylum Bacteroidota; class Ignavibacteria; order Kapaibacteriales; family UBA2268; genus JAKIZN01. The sequence continues at coordinate 2,714 of JAKIZN010000055.1, forward strand.
AAAGTAAGAGATGTATACGACCTTGGCGATAGCTTACTATTTGTTGCAACTGATAGAATTTCTGCATTTGATGTAGTGATGACCGAGCCAATACCCGGCAAGGGGAAAATACTAACTCGCATATCCGAAATATGGTTTGAAAAAACTCAGCATATCATAAAAAATCATTTTTTAACTTCCGACATTAGCCGCTATCCGATAGCCAGCCAAAAATATTCCGAGCAGTTGGAAGGTCGTTCGATGATAGTCCGCAAATGCAAGCCTTTGCCGATAGAGTGTATAGTGCGTGGCTATATCACTGGCTCGGGCTGGAAAGAATATTGCAAAAGCGGCACAGTTTGCGGCGTAGCTATTCCGCATGGCTTGCAGGAATTTGAAAAGCTACCCGAGCCGATTTTTACTCCATCAACCAAAGCTGACGAAGGACACGACGAAAACATATCTTTCGAGCAGTCCGAAGAATTGCTTGGCGAGCAAATCGCTGCCGAAGTAAAAAAAGCATCTATCGAGCTATATAAATTCGCGGCAAACTATTGCGAACAACGGGGCATTATACTGGCGGATACTAAATTTGAATTTGGAATTACCGACGTCGGCGAAATAATATTGATAGACGAAGTGCTAACTCCAGATTCTTCACGGTTTTGGCTCAAAGAAAACTACGCACCGGGCAAGCCCCAAATAAATTTCGACAAACAAATTTTGAGAAATTATCTCGACAGCCTAACGTGGAACAAGCAGCCACCACCTCCGGCATTGCCAGCAGACATTGTGCAAGGCACGCTCGACAAATATAAAATGGCACTCGAAATGCTCGAAAAGTAGAAAATATACAGAGCGATAGTCCTTATATTGATGCCTCACCCACTTGTGGCAAATTTTCAATGCTTAGCAAATCGCATTGAAGGATTTGTTCTAAGTTTGAGCCCAAATAATGCAATAGGAGCTTTGACCTCAACCCCCATACCCCTTCTCTGGGTGGAGAAGGAGAGCAAAATAGATGTCCTACACCTTCGAGGTGTAGGACATCTGGAGAACAGCGGATAGGCAATGGAAGAATTTCTATTGAATTATTTACAAATAATTTTCTCTTCATAATCCAATAAAAAACAAAATTATCAGTTTTATAAAGTTTGCTTTAAATTGACCCAGAAATATATGAGGAGCATACTATTATGAAACCATTTCATAGTTTTGTTGTAACGGCTAATCTTCCAGCCCGAATAGCTAAGTTAAAAGAACTTGCGTATAATTATTGGTGGTGCTGGAACTCCGACGCAAGAGAAGTATTTGTTAGAATTGACCGCAAAATTTGGGAAGAGGTTAATCATAACCCTGTTCTTCTCATAAATAAAACTCCGCAAGCTACGCTGAAAAAATTAGCAGAATCCCAAGATTTTGTTAGCTTTTTGGATTATATCCACGATAAATTTGTAAGCTATATGAAAAGCGATACTTACTATAGATCGAAACATATTTCTACAAAAGGAGTGATAGCTTATTTCAGTCCCGAATATGGCATCAACGAAAGTTTGCCTAATTACTCGGGCGGTCTTGGAGTGCTTGCAGGCGACCATTTGAAGTCGGCTAGCGATTTAGGACTGCCACTTGTCGGAGTGGGATTGCTTTACCAACAAGGCTACTTTCGCCAATATCTAACCCAGAATGGCTGGCAAAATGAGCAATATATTTATAACGACTTTTTCTCGCTTCCCATCACTATTGTGCGGGATTCCAACGACGAGCCGCTTAAAGTTAGCGTGAAACTTCCATACGGCGACGTATTCGCTCAAGTTTGGAAAATAAATATAGGCAGGACTTATCTATATTTGCTCGATACAAATATTGTAGAAAATGCATTGCAAGAATACCGCGAAATAACTGACCAGCTCTACGGCGGCGATAGAGAAACACGTATCCAGCAAGAGATGATATTGGGTATCGGCGGTATGCGGGCAATCGATGCTATGGGCTACCAATTAGATGTTATGCACATCAACGAAGGGCATGCAGCTTTTGCACTATTAGAAAGAACGCGGCTATTGATGAAAAAGCATAATATCGATTTCAAGACTGCAAGGACATTGTGCAAGGAAACATCTGTTTTCACAACGCATACTCCAGTGCCAGCAGGCAACGAAACATTTGAACTTTTCCGAATTGAAAATAATATATTGCACTATTGCGAAGACTTCGGTATATCTAAAGAAGAACTATTAGAAATGGGGCAAATAGGGCACTTCAATCCAAATGATGTTTTTTCTATGACTGTGCTCGGCTTGAAAATGACTTCTTATCATAATGGCGTTAGTGCTCTGCACGGCAAAGTCGCTCGGCAGATGTGGCACCAGCTATGGAAATGCTTCCCCGATAACGAAGTGCCAATACATGGGGTTACAAACGGAGTTCATACGCATACTTGGATAGCTCGCGAGTTTGCCGAATTGTTTGACCGATATTTATCGCCAAGCTGGCGAACCGACACGGACAATCAAGAAATTTGGTCTATGGTGCATTCTATTCCATCGGAAGAAATTTGGCGAGAAAAGCAGCGCCGAAGAGTTAGGCTTGTCCTTTTTGCAAGGAATTACCTAAATACTAAGCAGAAGCATGCTATGCCGCCAGACCAAATTAGCAAAATAGATCAATATTTAAACCCAGATACGCTAACCATCGGTTTTGCGAGACGATTCGCAACATATAAACGAGCATTATTGCTATTCAAAAATATGGATAGATTAAAAGCAATCCTAACAAATCCAGAAAAGCCAGTGCAGGTGGTCATAGCTGGAAAGGCTCATCCACACGACACTCAGGGCAAAGAAGTGATACAATCGATTATATTGCAAGTAAGACAATACGGGCTGGAAAATCATGTAGTCTTTTTGGAAGACTACGATATGGTTACAGCGAGGATGCTTGTCAAAGGCAGCGACGTTTGGCTGAATAATCCTATAAGACCGCTTGAAGCGAGCGGCACCAGCGGTATGAAAGCCGCTATTAATGGAACGCTAAACTTCTCTATACTTGATGGCTGGTGGGACGAAGGCTATAACGCTCAAAATGGCTTTGCTATTGGTGCAGGCGAAGAGCATGACAATAGCCCAGAAATGGAAAATATTGAGTCCGAAATGATATATGATATGTTAGAAACGGTTATAGTGCCAATGTTTTATAATCGTTCTGCTAATAGAGTTCCCGAGGAATGGGTGCATTATATGAAAAATTCGATTGAGAGCATCGCGGGCAAATTTTCGACGCATAGAATGGTAAAAGATTACTCTGAAATGTTTTATCTGCCAGCGATTAAGAAATACGAATTGCTTTCAGCCAATAACGCCGAAGAGGTGAAGCAGTTCCAACTTTGGAAGAATAAAATTCGGGCAGAATGGGAAAATGTAAAAATATTAGATATTGACTTTGAAGATACAAAAGATTACTACGTTAGCAAAAAAGTTCCCGTTTCGGTGAAGGTAGCTTTGGGTTCGCTCCAGCCCGATGAAGTGGCTGTGGAGGTATATTATGGCAGTATCAATCATCACGGAGAATTTCAAAATGCTGTTTCCGAAGAACTTTCTTACACAAAAAATGAAGATGGCAATTATTGCTATAGCGGCAGTTATTTATGCCCAGATACCGGGATGCAAGGCTTTACAATCAGGGTATTGCCAAAGCATAAGTATTTGGTGAGTTCTGCCGAAATGTATTTGTGCAGATGGGTAAATCCCGCAGGTGAATCAAAATAGGAGCGTTATATGATGAAAACGATTAAAACAAATTTGCTGCTTGTGTTGCTGCTTTCTCTAATTGCTTGCGGCAATAAAGAGCAGCAGCCCAACGGCGTAAATGCTAAGCCCGTAGGACTATTAAAAGGCTATATAGCACCCAATTTTTCAACCGAAGATATTGACGGCAATAAAATTGAGCTATATTCTCTTAGGGGCAATGTCGTTTTGTTAGACTTTTGGGCATCTTGGTGCCCACCGTGCAGGCAGTCTATACCTGAACTGCTGAAAATCAACAACGATTATAAGTCGAAGAATTTCAAAATGATAGGCATATCGATTGACTATAGTATGGAAGATTTGAAGAAATTTTTAGCCGAAAAGTCTGTGAATTGGACGCAAATCTACGATAATAGTTATGATGTAAATCAGCACTATAATATTGACGCAATTCCGCATATATACTTGCTGAACAAGCAAGGCGAAATAATTTACACTGGCTATCCCGACCCTATAACGCTCAGGAAACTTATCGACGAAGCATTACAGCAATCGTAGCTTTCTAAATGCGGGTGCAGGCTGATAATTGTTTGAACAGGACTATCAGCCCCGCCCGCATCTTAAATCCAAATAATGAATTATGAACTCTGACTGGCTATGTCTTTAGGCAATGGGGCATGCCCCATTGTCTACTCGCTGTTCTCCAGATGTCTTACACCTTCGAGGTGCAGGACATCTTAAAGCCAAAAAGCAACGACCCTGAAAGGGTCAAATGTTTGTAGTAATGAATAATCAGCGATTTATACGACTCCGTAGGAGTCGAATTATGTATGCAATCTTATTTTCTACAAACATCAAATCCCTTCGGGATTAAAACAAAAAAGCAAGGGGGCATGCCCCCTTGCCTAATACAAGTTAATTCTGTAATAATCAATTATCTGACTATTACTATTCTCGCCGTCTGCACATCGCCGTCGATGTTTATCATTGCTTGATATACGCCGCTTGGCAAGTCGCTTGTGTTTAATTTAATGATACCATTCATCGCAGATTCGCTCGCTGTTAGCATCAATTGCCCTGCTTGATTGAAGAGTTTTACTTCAACTTCGCCTTCGCTTGCTATGCCCAAATTCAACATTACTTCTGTTGTAGCAGGCTGCGGAGTTACGGTCAGTGTGCTTGAAGTAGCTTCCACGTTGCCTTTCAAGAAGTAAACGGCATCTGTTTCATAACGTAATGTGTATTCTTTTGCGTTAGTTGTCATATCGCTGAGTGTGATTTGGCTTACTTCGCCAATGTTCTTATTTGTACTATTCCAGACTTTAACGATAAGCTCTTCGCCTTCGCTTGCGCCGTCTTTTTCACTTGTAAATTCATCATCGCCCCAAACTACTACGCCACGCAAAGCATTCTGCCATACGCTTGAGCCTACGAGCATACCGTCGCGTGTGAATACACCAACTTCGTCACCTTCGTTCGCGTTCAAATCTAATGCAACAAACGCAGTTTTACCCGTTACATTATTCTCACGGACAAATACTTTTGGCTCTAAAATAGGAGCGTTGCTTGTGCTTTGCTTAATGACTGTATTAGCGGGATAAGTCAAAGTGCCATCTGTTGCAGTTAAGCGAATCATATAGCCCTTATTTGGATCCAAGTTAGCGAGTGTTGTTGCAAATGGTGGTTGATATACTTCGCCTGTTATGCTCTTGATTTGCAAGTATTTACCGCTAATCGAAGCGAGTGCTGTTGCTGTTGGCATCGAGCTTGTGCGATAATATGGCAGCCAATACCAGCCGAGCTGATTTAAAGTAATCGGAGTAGCTTCGGGAACAATCGGAGTGCCAGCTAATTGGAATTGTGCCGATGTCGTCATACGAATTTGATATGCGTGATATTTATTCCAGCTAGTCAATGTGTTAGTGAATGGCGGGGCATAAATTTGTCCGTAAGCATTTTTAGCTTGCTGCAAGTTGCCCGAGAGCGAGTTTAATACACTGCTCATAGATGTATTCTCAGGCTCAACATTTGCAGAAATCATATTCCAGCCATTGACAAGC
>JAKIZN010000391.1 GCA_022708005.1 Bacteroidota bacterium
CCCCCTTCTTTAATTCTTTAAGGCTTTTGCACTTGGCACCAAAGCCATCAGCGAATCATATAAATTCCTATAAGAAGCCGAGCCTTGAGTTTGAAATTGCGGATTCCAAACTGCTAAAATGAATACATCATTATTTGGATTAGTATATTCAATAAACTTCGACGTTTCGCCCGGCGAATATAAAGCCTGCGTTTTGACGATTGTTTCGTTAGCTATCTTTAAAGTGCGGCAAAATTCATCGGCATCAATCGTCGTAATCTTCTCCGTTTTGCCATCTTTATACTTATCATTTTTTGTGTATAGCGATAGCAAACCATAAGCATTAATTTCATAGCCGACAAAAGAGTTGTCCTTGATAACGCACTCTCCCCACCTTATTGTAAATTGCTCGCTATGCTCGGGCAAACAAGGCACTTTGGTCTGTTCTTTCTGAAATAGCGAGCAAGAAACTGCGAATAAAGCTAATATGACAAATTTAATTTTTTTCATTCTAATTTGATTTAAACAACTAAAACAATCTCAAAGATACTAAAAAATAACTAATAATTCAAAACTTATGTTTCTGCTATGAACAGCATTGCAACTGAATAATTCCCAATAATGCATTAGAAGCCTTTCTATTACCTATTAGCTGTTTTCCAGATGTCCTACACCTTCGAGGTGTAGGACATCTTAAAGCCTGATCTTTCCTTACGGATAGATAATCAGTTAGAGTTCCTAATGAATTATTTGAAATAATTCGAGTTACGCTTGCATATAATTAAGCAAAAAAATTATTCGTATCTATCTAAAAACTCGCGAACGATCTTGTCATTGCTGGTAGATAGCTCTTTGGTAGAGCCTACGAATTGCACTTTCCCATCATTAAGCATAGCAACGTTATTTGCAATTTTATAAACTGAGAACATATCATGAGTAATCACAATCGATGTAACATTTAAATTTTTAGATAAGTTAGATATTAGCTCATCAATCTGCTCAGAAGTAACGGGATCTAGCCCTGTGGTAGGCTCGTCATAAAATACATATTCAGGGCTGCCGACCAATGCTCGAGCCACTCCAACGCGTTTTTTCATCCCGCCCGATAAGTCTGCGGGCTTTTTATCTTTTAAAATTTCCCACTCTTTGCGAAAGTAATTCTCGTCGGAACGGGCTTCGGGCAAAAGCCCAACGGCAGATAGCACTCGCTTTGCTTCTCGCTCTAATACGTCCATATTTCTTTCGCCATGCTCATATATGCCAAGCACTACATTTTCAAACACAGAATAGGAGTCAAATAGGGCTGCACCTTGAAAAACAAAGCCAAACTTTCGCCTTAGCTTAAATAATTCTTTCCTGCTGAGTTCAGAAATCCTTTGCCCGTCGATTTCGACATATCCGCTGTCAGCTTCGAGCAAGCCAACAATATGCTTTATTAATACGCTTTTCCCGCAGCCAGATTTCCCAATTATGCAAAACGTGTCCCCAGTTGCTATATTTAGACTTATGCCAGAGAGTACTTTTTTGTTGCCAAATGACTTATGTATATCGTTTATAGCTATCATAATTTTATTTTCAAGCAAAGTAATTTAAATTCGACGTTTTAGGCTGCAAATAATTTGCGATATGCAGTAGCTTTTTGCAAGTCAAACAATTCTATCGATGTAAGAAACGTCTAAAATCCTGAAAATATGATTAATTTAAATGGATAATACATATATTGAAAATATTGATGAGAGTGGCGG
>JAKIZN010000392.1 GCA_022708005.1 Bacteroidota bacterium
ATGATTATGATAATGAGTTTAGACCAGAGGAGTATACTAAACAAAATTCTTCGGTGTTTGACCCGCAGAACCCTTCTACTTATGGCTCAATTGTGCTTGTGCCAGACGGCAAATGGTATGGCGAGTCGCAAAATATTTATCAGGAGGACATTTTGAAAGTCTTGATGGAATATGGATTCTAACAAAAAAAAGTCGGGAGTAGCCGATTCTCTATCGAAATCAATAAGAGAGATGGCGCCATTTATGAATATAGGCATGCAGATGGCTATTCCTATTGTCCTATTTGTATTTTTTGGCTATTGGTTAGATAAAAAGTTTGACAGTTCGCCTCTTTTTATTTTAATAATGTCTGCTATGGGGCTATTTGCTGGCTTTTATCATTTTTATAAAGCTGTGAAAAAGCGGTAGGTTGCTATTGCATTATTTGGGATAAAAAAAGCTGCCCCAATGGGCAGCCCTCTTATAAAAATTACCTATAGCAGCTATTATTCTCTCTTTGCTCCTGCTGCCTCTGCCGCTTCAGACTCAATGACAGTGCCTCTTGGCACGTTGCAAGCAACAATAAGAGTGTCACTAGGCACTTCAAATTCTATGTTTTCGATTGATATGTCCCTAATGTGTATGGACTTACCTAAATCCAAATTTGAAATATCTACTTCTATAGCGTCAATGATATCTTTTGGAAGACATTTGATTTTGCAAGTATGCAACGTGTGCTGTACTTTGCCGCCTTTGCGAACACCAACAGCTTGTCCCTTTAAAACAACTGGAATTTGCATTTTTATTACTTTTCCTGGGTTAAGCCCGAGCAAATCAAAGTGCAGGATTTGGTCTGTTACTGGGTGAAATTTAACATCTTTTAAAACACAATTTTTAGGAGCGGCTTCGCCTTCGATATTAAGATTAATAACCTTTTTAGACGCGGCATAAACTATGCCTCTCAACGACATAAAATCGGAAACGATAGGAATACCATCTTCGCCGTTTGTATAGTAAACGCCGGGTATTAAGCCTTCTTTTCTCATACGCTTAACGTCTTGCTTGCCGGTTACTCTTTTCTTTACATTTAGTGCTATTTCTTTCATAGCTAAAAACCTCTTATATGGATTTAAATTATCGTTCAATTTCAAATAATGAGCTGATAGACCTGTTATCATGTGTTCTGATAATCGCTTCCGCTAACAGTTCTGCAACCGAAACAACTTCTATTTTGTCCGAATACCGCTTAAGCGGAATAGTATCGGTAACAAACACCTTCGACACCGCAGCAGATTCGTCAATTTTATCGAGTGCGCCACCGGAAAAAATAGGATGCACGCAAACACCATAAACGCTCGATGCACCTTTATCCATCAATGCCTCAGCGCATTTAACAAAAGTAGTGCCTGTATCTATCATATCATCAACAATTACAACATTTTTGCCATCAGGGTTGCCAATAATATGCATTATTTCGGCAACGTTATGCTCAGGGCGACGCTTATCCACAAGGATTAAATCTGTGCCAAACCGCTTAGCATAAGAGCGGGCAGTTTTAGCTCCGCCGACATCGGGCGCTGCAAAAGCAAGCGAATCAAGATTCAGCTTTCTTATAGCGCGAATAAGCACTGGCGAAGCATATAGGTGATCCATAGGAATATCGAAAAATCCTTGTATTTGCGACGAATGCAAATCAACTGTGATAACTCTATCCGCTCCTGCTCTTTCTATCAGATTAGCTAT
>JAKIZN010000056.1 GCA_022708005.1 Bacteroidota bacterium
ACGAAAACGCTCAAGCAACTCTATAGTTTCTTCTAATGTGTCGATTAGCACGAGTTGCTGGCGATAGTGCGATGCGCCAAAAAGCCCTTTTAGATAGCCAGAAAAATGCTTACGGAACTCGCGCAGCCCGCGAGGCATACCTTTATCAGCAACATTTTCTATTAAATGCTCTTTGATTAAATCAAATCTTTCGTCAATATTAGGCTTATTTGGTAGCTCGCCCGTCTCGATAAATCGCTTAGAATCGCGGAATATAAACGGATTTCCCAGCACGGCTCTGCCAATCATAATTGCGTCGGCGCCTTCTGTTTCGAGTGCGGCTTTTGCCGTTTCGGGCGAAACTATGTCGCCATTAAGCACTAATGGTATAGAAATGCGCTTTTTTATTTCTGGAATAAAGCTCCAATCAGCTTGCCCGCTTAATCCCATATCGCGAGTGCGACAATGGACAGTAATGGCTTTGGCTCCGCAGTCTTCCTGCATTTTTGCAACATCATTGATGATGACATTATTTTTGTCCCACCCAAGTCTTGTTTTGACCGTAACGGGCAATTTAACCGCATCGACAACAGCCTTTGTTATAGCATTCATTTTAGCTGTATCTTTGAGCAAAGCGGCGCCTGAATTATGGCTCACTACTTTTTTTACCCAGCAGCCGTAATTCAAATCTATAATATCAGCGCCAGACGCTTCGACTATTTGCGCTGCTTCCGCCATAGCTATAGGGTCGCTCCCAAATATTTGGACTGCGACGGGACGCTCGCGCTCGACAATTCGTATCTTAAACAGCGACTTATCTATATCGCGAATCAGCGCTTCAGATGCGACAAACTCGGAATATACAATATCCGCTCCATATCGGCGGCAAATAATTCTAAATGGCAGGTCTGTTATGCCTTCCATTGGAGCTAAAAATATTCCATTTTTTATTTCTAAATTGCCTATTTTAAATGTTTTTTCAATCAAAATCCAAACTCTCTACTTAAAATGTTAATATCCATATTTTGCGGGTCGAGCTTCTTTGCCTTCAAATAATACTCTTTTGCCTTGTCCTTTTGTTCCGTTGCGATGCCATAGCGGGCTATGTTCAATAGGCTGACTGCTGCGGTTTGCCTTAATCCTTGATGTAGATGGTCATTGCTTGTAGCGAGTGATTTATATAGCTTATTGATATTTATCTGATATTTATCAATTGAAAGCGTCTCGGGCTGCTTGGATAGCTTAAACGCAAAGCCATAAGGTATCTTGTGATAATTTTTTGCAATATCTGGCTCGCTTTGCAAAATGTCCAAAGTCAAAAAAACAGGAATAGAATCAATATTTTTATCGATATAACTATTAAAAAGATTGACAAAATTCATTTGTATAGACATTGGATTATAATTTAAATCTGCTTCAAATAGCTCCAAATCCTTCATAAAAGCAGCTGTTTCGCTCGTGCTTTTATGCGTAAGCTGCGGATACCACTTTTCGAGTTGGTAAGGATACCAAGTGCGCCGCATTAGCTCTTTTTCGATTAAAACTACATCCTTTCTATATCCTTCAACTTGCTGCAAATACCAAAAAGCAGAACAAAAATAATCCCACTGCGACGAGATGATAATGGAATTTTTTGGCAAATTATCAATCATTAGCTTAGTGTATTCTTCCACCGAGTAATCGTCGCAACGGTCAAGCGATTGATAATTAAGGAGTATCATAGCTATGGGCAGCACCGCCATTAGCCAAGCAAAATTTTTGCTCTGTTGAATTATTCCAAATACAGGAATTGATAGGAATAAAAATAGCCCTAAATAGCCAAGATAAAAATAAGAATCTATATCGTGTATTGAGTAGTTAAATGAATATAGAATACAAGAAAGTAGCATAATAACCGATAGGATTATTAAGAACTTGCTCTTGCCCTTTAGTTCAGAAAAGGGCATCGCAATTGGAGCAAACACGAAATTGAAAATCAAGTCAATTTTGCCCTTACGTTTTGCTATGTAATATCCAGCTATGACAAAAGGCAGAACAATCAATAAGCCGAGATTATCAAACATAGCGCCGAAGAATTTCGCAAAATTTTCTGACCAAGCCTCGCCGCCGGCAAACATCCAAACTTGATATTGCTTTCCCGACATGTGATATAGCAATTTATCCATTCCTCTCGAAACGTAGCCCCAATTAAAGAGCGGCTCCATTGACGAGCGAATAGGCAAATACAAATACACACTCAGACCAATCGCAAATGGTATCAGCAGCGTAGAAAAGGCTTTGAACCTATTGGCGGAAAAGTCAAATCCTTTATCTTTTTTCTTGAAAAATAAATATAAAGCTGAGGGCACTAAAAGCAACGTGGTAAGATGATTAGAAAAGCCTAATCCTATAAATAGCGCTGCCGTAAAGAAATATTTATCGTTGGAGTTAGTAAAAGCGAGCAATAGCAAATATATTGAAATATTCGTGAGCAAATAATGCAGAGAATATACTTCGTTAATTAGTGCTTGCTCCCAAACTATCGCCGAAAAACCAAAGCTTAGTGCTAAAAAAGCTGCTGCCAAATAAAAGTGCATTGTGCCATCGCCGCTTATACCTTCGGATTTGCCCTTGCTTGTCCGTTGCTGCGACTGCCATTTGAATATCGTTACGATAACATTATGTAGCATAACATTTGCAGATGATATAAACAAGGCAGAAAGCAAGTTTAGCTTCACAACGTTCATCATCGGCAGCGGTAGCAATGTCCAAATATAGCCTATAATCGCATATAGCGGATAGCCACTCGGGTGCGCTACTCCAAGCGTAGATGCAGCAGCAGCCAGCTCTCCACTATCGGTAAAAGATAGGCTATGCGATAAAGTTAATGAATAAATCAGCAGCGAACCTGCAAAGACAGCTAAATTCAGAGCTATGGCAATCGATTTTTTCATCTCAAATTTGTTCCCAGCAATACTCATCGTTTTACAACAAATTTACCAATTTCAGATTTTTCGGAGTAAGTAACCCTATAAATGAAAATACCGCTACCAATATCTCTCTTGTTAAGTTCAATAGGGGCAACACGCCTTGAGTTGTGAACCATTACCTTTTGCTCGCCACTCCAAACTTCTACCATTTCTGAGTTAAATATTTGCACAAAAACTTTTGTTCCATAAGGCACAGTTTTAGGGGTAGGGATATAAATCAGCCTATCTTTGGAATAATCAAATGGGCTTGGATATGGGCTTTCCGACGCAACTGTGGTATGCCCTTTTCTGCAAAAAGCAGTATCGGTATAAACGCTATTAATAGTAAGCAAATAGCTTGCATCGCAGATTGGCTTGGAGCCTTCGGATTGATTCGGATAGCTTAAATTATAATCCACGAGCGACATGTATTGGCTATTCACAAGCGATATATCTGTATTGGAAAATAGAAAATCAAGCGTATCGGGAGTATCAAACTTTTCACCTGTCGAAACAATGTAGCGAATCGGTCTTATTTCAAATGGTAGTATCTGCCCTGCAATGTTGAAGTTACCTTGCGGGTTAATTTCGCCCACGTGAGCAAAGGTAAACTCTGGGAAATTTCTTGCCTGCTCGAAAGAGTATCCGTCGATTGTCCTGCTACCAGTATGATACAGCCAAGAAAGCAGTTCGCCCCAGCTACCTCGAATAGAGCTGCCTTGCTCTTTTAGTGCCGAATCGAGAGCTGGATATTCAATTAGCCCAGATTCAACCAATTCCCACATTCTTTTGACGGTTTGCTCGCCAAAGAAAAGGTCTACAAAGTGAAAATATATGCCCCAAGAGTAGCCAATATCGGCTGTTCCCTTGCCAAATGGATACTTATAAAATTCTTTGAACATAGCCCTGATATATTGCAAAAAGTCTTTCGATTGCGGGAACATCTTATTCTCCATATAAACGCTCATCATCTCATTAATAGAGAACATATTAGAATATGGAGTGCCATACATAAATTGAACAGCATGGCTAAATTCGTGAGCTACGCTGACTTTCATGCCGTCTATGCCAGTGGTGGTAAATGTGCGATATGTCTTATCATCGTCGATAGTCATATCATTTGGCGAGTAGTCATTATCGAGCACTATGTATGAATAATATCGGGGAAATATCTTGCGTGGATAAACTTCCGCGTCAACCGAAGTGGCGCCGTAATAAACATCGCCTTTAAGCCCATTGCCAATTTCTATTAAATACACATCGTAGTACGCTGTATCGCTTTCGGGGCAAGGCGAGTGGTAGCCTAATCGATTTACCATAGCATCAAAAACAAAGTCAAAATAATATGCCACAGAGTCCACGTAATCTGGCACGCCATTTTGGTCTTTATCCGTTAGTTCGACGGCATGCCTGCCTGCTTTGTCGTAATGGATTTTAAATTTTCCTGATGGCGAAACGTAGCTATGCGTCATATCTGGCTTATCGGATAAAATTACTGGCGAATGCTCCAACTTTACTCGCTGCCTATACTCTTCCAATCGCCTAAAAGTTCCAGATTTTGCTGCAAAATTTACTTCGCTATCTAACTCGGCTTGTAATGAATAAGCTGAAATTAAAGTAAATATTGCAATTATAGCCATTTTCATATTATTTTCTCGACATTATAACAAAATAGGAAATTTGTAATACACCCAAATAATTCAATAGAAACTTTTCCATTGTCTACCTGCTGTTTTCCAGATGTCCTACACCTTCGAGGTGTAGGACATCTGAAAGCCAAATATTTTCTTACGGATACGCATTCAGTTATAGTTCCTAACGCATTATTTATAATGCACCAATCCCCATATCGCAATTTAGTGATTTTTTAGAAAAGTTCCATAACGCAATGCGAAAAATAGCCTAAGCTGATTTCAAAATGTATAACGGGCAGCATATAGCAACTTCGGCATTTCTGGCAAGCAGAAACGCTATCGGCAAAACTATTTGCCTGCGACTATCTGATTATATCGTTGTATAAGACAAATGCCATAAATATAAGGAGAATAATCAAGCCACCTTGCTGGAAAGCAATTTTAATTTTAAGTGGTATTTCGCGGCGGATAATTCCTTCGATAATTACAAATACCAAATGCCCACCGTCAAGCGCTGGAAACGGCAAAATATTGATCACCGCAAGCGATACCGATAGCAGTGCGACAAAGCCAAGGAAACTAACTAATCCGCGCTCCGCTTGCTGACTTGCTTGCTTTGCTATCATAATCGGTCCGCCTATGGATTCGCGAAATGACATATTCCCTTTGAAAATTTGGCTAATTGAGCTAAATAGCAGATTTACCGAAGAAATAGTTTGATTAAATCCAAAGCCTATAGCTTCAAATGCTCCGTATTCTTTTGATACCACAGGTCCCGTATAAGCCTGAGCAATTTGAACGCCAATCGTGCCGTTTTCATCTGTTTTTACGGAATCGCCTAAAATTTTATCGCCGCGCTTCCATTGTATAAACAAATTTTTGTTTGGATTAGCCTTTAAAATATCTGTAAAATGGACAAATGCCTCGGTTAGCTCGCCATTTACGGCGTAGATTGTATCGTTTGCAGTGATGCCAGCTTTTTGTGCAGGTCTGTCAAAAATAGCAGCCATTACAACTATACTCATATTTTTTGGCTCAATGCCTAATGTCTTTTTGTCGGACAGCAGTTTAATTACTTTACTTCCTTCTGCCGATAGCAAAATTTGCTCGCCATCGCGAATGACTTCTACGTTTTTAGTATCGCCAAGATCTTTGGTCGTTAAAAGCTTGAGGACGTCGTTCCAGCTATGCACGTCGGCGTCGTTGATTGATAATATTTTGTCGCCTTCGTCCAATCCAATTAATTCTGCAACGGACTCTTTCTGCACATAGCCGACTGTGGTGGTCTGATATGCTTGCTCCCCATTGAAAAATATAATACCTGCAAATACAGCAATCGCAAGCAGGAAGTTCATAATAACGCCTGCCGCAAGCACAAATCCCTTTTGGAATGGGTTTTTCGCTCTAAACTCATATTGTTCTGGCTCTTTGCCTGCAAAATCAGTATCCATTGATTCATCGACCATACCAGCAATTTTCACATATCCACCAATTGGGAATATAGCTAATCTATAATCGGTATTACCTTGCAAATCAATATCATCAGCGAGTTTACCAAAGGAAAAACCGTTGATTTTGTTGTAGCCACATATTCGCCACCCCATTCCGATGCAAAACACATCGGCTCTCATACCGACCATTCTTGCCGCAAGGAAGTGCCCAAGCTCGTGTATCAGTATTAAAATTCCGATAACGATGACAAAATAAAAAATATCGCTTAAAAATCCCATAATATTCTATTTAAAAAGTGAACCAATATAATTTTCAGTTATTAATCGAGTTTCGTAATCCACTTCGATAAGTTCGTCAATTGTCGGATTAAAAATAATGTTTGACCTTTCCAATACGAAACTTATTATATCAGCAATATCTGTAAAGCGGATTTTCTCATTTAAAAATGCTTCAACGGCAACTTCATTTGCGGCGTTAATTACCGCTGGTGCTGTTCCGCCAGTTTTTATTGCTTGATATGCAAGCGGTAAGCAGCGGAATTTGTTTTCGTCGGGCTTAGCAAACGTTAGATTGCCAATTTCTGCCAAATCAAGTCTCGGAAAGTTATATGACAGCCGTCGCGGGTAAGTGAGAGCGTAAGATATGGGTATTCTCATATCGGGCAGCCCGAGCTGCGCTTTGACAGAGCCGTCGATAAATTGCACTAATGAATGTATGATACTTTGCGGATGGATAACAACATCGATTTTTTCTATTTCAAGGTCAAAAAGCCAGTGCGCTTCGATTACTTCAAATCCTTTGTTCATCATAGTTGCCGAATCGATAGTTATTTTGCTACCCATAGACCAATTCGGGTGATTTAGAGCTTCCTTAACTGTTAAGCCTTCAAAAAGCTCTGGGCTTGTATTAAGGAAAGGACCGCCAGAAGCAGTAAGAATTATTTTCTCTATTTCGCTTTTGTTCTCGCCGACAAGGCTTTGAAGGACGGCGCTATGCTCGCTATCGACCGCCAATATTTCCGAGCCGGATTCTTTCGCGGCTTCGGTGATTATAGACCCCGCAGCCACTAATGTTTCCTTATTTGCCAATGATATATTAATCCCTTTGCGAACTGCTTTCAATGTCGGTATAACGCCCGAAAAGCCAACCAGCGCAGAAAGCAGCATATCATTTGAATCGAACTCGGCGGCGGCAGCCACTCCTTCCTCGCCGCTTAATATTTCGCCCTTAAAAGATGTCGAAGCTACAAATTCTTTGTAGTACTTCTCCTCTTTGACGACTACTCCAATTGGAGAATACTGCATAGCCTGCTTTTCGAGTTCGGCGATGTTTTTATTGACAGTTAGGTAGCCAATTTTATACATTTCGCCGAGCGAGCTAACTACTTCAAGAGCTTGCTTGCCAATAGAGCCAGTCGAGCCAAGTATAGTTAATGTCCTTTGTCCGCTATTCATTTTTACGCTAATTTAAATATAATCATTTGTAATATCTTTTTCTTTTCGGACAGAAATAAACCTAAATCTATCGATTTGGATACTGTCGCTTTGCTGCACGCTTAGTTTGACAAAATATTTGAGCATAAGTTTAGAAGCGATAGAAAAAGAGCCTTCGGTTATATATGTCGCAATATGTGGGTGCAATTGCAAAATAACTTTAAACTCTCGAGATTTTTTTCTAAAATTTTTCAGCCATCTCTCAATGGAATTGATAAGCACCGCCTTCGAGACGATTCGCCCAGTGCCGCTGCACACGTGGCAGATGTCGCTAGTTTTTTCTTCAATATTTTGATTTATCCGCTGCCGCGTAATTTGCATTAGCCCAAGCTGAGTAAGCGGATACGGCACCGTCTTAGCTCTATCCCTTTGCAAATATCTACTCATTTCATAGAATAACTTTTTGCGATTTTGCTCAAGATTCATATCAATAAAATCAACTAAAATAATACCGCCTATGTCGCGAAGTCTGATTTGCCGAGCAATTTCAACTGCTGCTTCAAGATTTGTTTTAAAGGCATTTTTCTCTTGCTCATCTTCCTTGCTTCTGCCAGAGTTAACATCAACGACATGCATAGCTTCTGTTTGGTCAAATACAATATCGCCGCCCGATGGCAAATGAACGGTTCGCTTAAGCGTTTTTGCAAGCTCGGACTCAATTCCAAACGCTTCAAAAATCGAAGAATCACCGTTATAATACTCTACTTTTTCTAATATGTGCGGAGAGTTTGCTTTCAAATATGTTGTAATTTCGCGATAAAGTTTTTTGGAATCCACAGCTAAGCGCTTTACGTTTTGGTCGAATAAGTCCCTAACAACACTTGTAGCGAGCCCCAAATCTTGATAGACTAATCCCGGCTTTTTTAATTTCTCTACTTTTTCCTCTACCCGCTGCCATAACTCAAGCAAATAGCTCCAATCGCGACGAA
>JAKIZN010000393.1 GCA_022708005.1 Bacteroidota bacterium
ACGATTTTCCTCAACTCCTTCGATTACTTTGCTGGTCGAAGGCTTGGAAGGAATTTTGCCTGCGCTCGTGGCAATCCTTTCTGGAGCAATATTGTAGTTTTCAACTAAATATTTCTTTGCAAATTCTGCTCGCTCCTGCGAAACTTTTATGTCTTTTTCAGATTGATTATCGAGCGTCCCGTTTAGCGATATGCGAGATTCTTTGTTCGCATTCATACGAGCAGCAACAATATCAAGCACTTGGCTGTTTATCACCATCGCGTCAGCAGGCAATTCCCGCAAAGAGAACTCGCCAGATAATCGCTTGCCCGATAAATTTGTAGCTTCGTTAACTTCTGCCGTATTTTCTTTGAAAAATACGTAAGGCAATAGTGGGAATAGCTCTGCATATTGCGTTTCTTCAACAGTGATTTTCTTGAGCGGATTTGCCACCATTTGCTTGTCGTAATACCTTACATCGCTAAAGCCTACTTCGAGCTGAACACCCGGAACTTCCACTACTTCATGCTTTTCGCTTTCGCCAAGCCCGAAAGTGAGCGCAAGCCCAAGTCGGAGCTGCGGTATAGAATAGCTATCCCAATCGTTACGAGCCGAAACTTTAGTGAATGGTAGCCTAAAAGTAACTTCTGGAGTTAAATATACGTTCTTACCAAGATCGAATACATATCCAGCTCCTAATGCTGCAGCAAGTCGGAAATTTTTATCTGGAACATCTTCGCTACTTACCGTTTTGATGCCATTGCTGTTGTAATAATCATAAGTTGCGTTCATTGGAATGCCAAGCTCCGCACCAAGCAAGAAATATATTGGCGAGTTAGCTATCAAATTATGAAATTGCACATTAGGATTGACTTCAAGGTAGTCGAGTTTAGTTTTAAGTTCGTCGCCTGCAGATTTGAAATTGCCGCGAAAGCCGTTATAACCCAATCTGCCAGAAATGATGATGTCGCTACTTGCTCGGAAATTGGCTATAAGCCCCACATTGAAAAATGCTGAAGTGGCGTTCTTGTCAAACAGAGCAGGCGATTGCAATGTGTCAATAATTGGCGATGCAGATATTTGGTGCATATTGAGATTGCCACCAACATATAAGCCGATATTTGTCTGTCCATTATACGCTTGAGCAAAACTTGAATTAAAAAAAATTGGAAGCATTGCAAGCGAGAGAACTGCTGTTAGCAGTGCTTTTTTGTTCATGTTATACTCGTTATACGATTTTGTGAAACATTTTTTTATTTATATCGTTTATTATATATTATCGTTTGAGACGTTGCAAAATTGTATAAAGCAACGCTATAATTTGCGAAGTTTCAATATATATAGTAGGGGACAAAATGAAACGGTTAGAATTAAAGATTTTTATCATTGTTGCTTTGCTTTTTGCAGCTTCTAATGCGTTTGCTCAAGGCATTGATATAGGTTTCCACGTAGGGCTTTCTACTCCTAACGACCAGATTTCTAATGTGTATAACAAAGACAAAATCTCTCTAAATAATGATAGCATTGGAAATCTTGCATCTAAGGGAATGGATGCTGGCTATCATATTGCAGTGAAAGGCAGAATAGGTCTCTCGGACAACGCAGATTTCTTTGTTGGCTTTGGATTCCACAGATTTCCGCAAACAGATATTGAAGTGAAAGATCCAGTATCAGGGAATACTTTAGCTACTTTAGCGTCGAATACCAATATTATTCCAATCAC
>JAKIZN010000057.1 GCA_022708005.1 Bacteroidota bacterium
AGAGTTCGGCAGGAATTTGTGAAGTCCAAAGAAGTGCTGCTGAAAGAAGATTGGTCGCAAATAACAAAGGTGGCATTCAATACAAATGGTTCGCTTGCGATAGGTGCGAATACAAATGGTAAAATATCAGAATTTGATATATATAACAACGCCAATTCGCCTGCTAATAGATACTATATCAAAGATGAAAATTACGATAGGGGTAATATTTTAAATATTGGAGTAGATTATTTTAAGGGCAATTCCGAAATTTTATATTTTTACAAAGATAATTTTTACTCATATCCCAAAGTTTCATTTTTCAAAAGGGGAGAGGTCTCGCCATATAATACGGTGCAAGTTGATTTTGATATAGAGAAAATATATACTGACCCGCAAAGAAGATTTATACTTGCCAAAAGCAATTTCAATCCAAAGCTGTATATGCTTTCTCCAGATGATGCCAGCGTGATTGGCAGCGTTAATGTTAATATGCCGATAACTGCGGCTTCTTTCAATCGTTCTGGCGATTCGCTTGCGATAATTGAATTGGACGGCAATGTGTCGATATTCAAAATTAATAGCCTCGCAGATATTCAAAAAATAAAGTCAATAAAAATAAATGATTTGCCAATTACATCGAATATAAAATTTTCTCCTAACGGCAAATTGCTTGCTATTTCTATAGTTCAATTAGACTATACAAACACGGAAAGCTATTTGTATGATATAGATAGAGAGCAGATTGTAAGGACGTATCGCCCGGCGGTTGGTTCGGCATTAGAAATTGACTTTAGCCCTTCTTCCAGCAGCTTGGTTATTGGCTCGGCTAATATAGATCAAGTGGTGCTGTATGATTTGACTGGTACGGAAGGCAAATCGGTGCTTTCAGGGCATAGGTCGCAGCTTTACGATATGAAATTAGACCCAGAAGGCTTTGCTATACTCACTTCTTCCAAAGGCGATGATAATTTCAAGCACCACTCATTTGCATATCCGGAAATAGATATTTCGGATAATCCATTTCAAATACTTGATGCTTCTTTATCGATTATTGAGCCAGAGATAAAGCCATTGCTAATTGGAACTACTAATACATATATTTACACCGCCCAATTTTGCAATCATGGGATTGTCCCAGTATACGTATTTGGCGTTTCAATGGAGAATGGAGTGCATGCAAAACTGCTATCCAGCGCCGAGCAAGATACGATTTTGCCTAATGAATGCAAGGAGATAGCATTTGAAATTACCCCACTCGATACGGGCAAAATTTCAGATGAAATATTAATCAATTCTTGCTTCAGAACGTTCAGAATACCAATTAATTTGCAAAGCTTGAATAGAAGTTTAACTTCAATTAATCCAAATGGTTGCGTCTTTGATGAAACTTGTATATGGACGCGCTCTTATAAAGAATTTGAGCTATTTAGAAATGACGATAGCGTAGATGTGATGATTAATTCCGTAACTATCCGAAATGCCTACACTTCGCCGTTTAGATTAGAGCAAGCAATTGCGGACACCATTATCAAGCCGGGAGAAGTTTTAAAAGCGAAATTTTCGTTTTTCCCAGATGCCGTCAGCCACTTTGAAGAAGAGTTGCATATAAGATATGCCAATCAGATGAATGTATATAAAATAATTAAGCTGACGGGCGAAGGCATAGGTACGTTTTTGAATATGAGCCACGATACATTAATGTTTATCGATGAAATAGATACGCGAGAAATTAGCGTTACCAACGTCGGTGGTCAATCGCTAACCATTACCGATAAAATATTCTCAGCGGACGGCATCTATTCCCTTGAAACGCCGCTACCGCTCGTGATAGGAACAAATGAGACTAAGTCTTTAATAATAAAGCGAATTTTAAAATCGAAGCAAAAGGTAAGCCTGCGATTTGTTGCAGAGCCTTGTTTGGCATCGGGCGAAATAATTATAGATAGCTACGAAGGCTCATCGTATTTAGAGTTTTCCAACGTCAATGCCGACCCGCGTGGGCGAGCAGATATAGACGTGCATTTCGTCAATTACGAAAATGCTCAATATAAAGGTATACGCTTTTTTGAAGGTGAATTTACTATTAATCCGAGAATGTTCTTGCCCGATACAGTTACGTCAAATTTCGGAACGGCGAGCATAATCAGGAATGAAATTATAGGCGACCGCCGATTTGTACGATTTAGGATAGAAGGCGATTTTAATTCGGTCAATTCTATGCTTTGCAAAATTTCGGGAATTGCTGGACTTGCCGAAACTGCCACTTCGCCGATTGCGTGGGTAGAAAATTCGCTATTTTGGGGCAAATCAGTTACGACGCTAACGAAAAATGCTAGTTTTAATTTAACAAACACCTGTGGTGATAGATTTATCAGGCAAGAGAACGGTCCTATAATTAAATCAATCAGCCCAAACCCTGCGAGCGATATAATTACGGTTATTATAGAATCAGTCGCCGACGAAGTAGGAAGCATCGAAGTGCTTGATTTTATGGGGCAAGTGGTATTCCTTTCGGAGCCTATCCATTTGAAATCTGGCACTAATGAAATTAAATTAAATTTGCAATATTTATCGAATGGAAACTACAGCGTTGTGCTGCGGTCAAAAAATAATTATCATACTAAGAAAATAATACTTTTACGATGAGCTTGGGACGAAAAGTGAAACATATATTATTAGTAGCGCTGGCGATAACGCTATCGCAGATTGGCTATGCCCAAACAGACGCAGCTAAGACTAATTGGCATATTTCGGCTGCTGCATTTTTAAATACAAATATCTATAGTTCTAATTTTGCAGATTTACCCGGGTACGAGAGTTGCTGCACTAATTATACTTCGGCTGTTGGGTTTGCTCCAGCGTTTGGGGCAGGGCTGCAATATGCCTTTCCAGAGCAGTTTTTGGGGCTGAATTATTCATATATGATAAGATTTTTATATTCGGATATTTCGGCTAAATATTCAATAGATGAGCATATCGGCAACAATATAACGGGCAATAGCTATCAAAAAATAATTTCCAATTTCATACTTGACGCTAACATAAAAACGCTGGCTATCGAAAACTCAATAATAATTAGCCCGAAAATTGAGATACCGATTGACTTCAATGTGGGCTTGCAAGTTGCTGTGCCAATGACAAAGGATATTTTCAAAGTTGAAAGGTTGAAGTCGCCGAGTAATCTAACTTATACTGATACAGGCAGCAGAGAGCGAGCGAAGCAGAGCGGTGAGTTAGTGGACGCATCGAGCGCATTGCTATCAGTTCTATTGGGAGCAAGATATAAGGTTGCTCAATTCGATAATTTCGCAGTATATCCCGAATTGCAGTTTGCACTTGGGCTTTCTAATATAGTTAGCTCGCGGCAGTGGAAATCATCGGTTGCAAGAGCTGGAGTATCACTAAGCTATAACATACCTAAAAAAGAAATTGTGCCTATAGCGCCGCCAATTAATCCACCGATGCCCCAAATGGAGTTGCCGCAAATCGAAGAATTTGACTTTACGCAAAAATATATTTATGCAGATGTCGAACTAAGGGACAGCATCGAAATTCCAATACCTTTATTTAAGCACTACGTTCTGGATTATTTGATTTATCCGCCAGTCCTATTTTTCAAAAAGGGAAGCGATGAATTGAACCATAGCTATTCGGCTAATACGGACTTCGGCAAAAATATAGATCCAACAAGTGTTATATCGAAATTTTTTAAAGATAATAGAAAAGATGTGGTGATAACCATCAACACAACTAACGATGAGCCAGATGCCCTATTTGAAAAAAGAAAAAATAAGATATTAGAGCTAATCAGAAAAGCAGATGAAAGATTTGAGAGTAAATATACTTTTGAGCATAATAAAGTTGATATATCGAAGATGAAAGATGCAATTACTGACGAAGCAAGAGTTGCGAGCATTAGAAATGTAGACAGCATGTCGATATTGCTAAATAGCACTGTTATAAAATCCGAGTCTTCTAATTCGAGCAATCGCAACGTCATATTCTTCAAGGCATCTGTGCCACAAGAATTTGAGTTGAGTAGTTATAAGTTATCTTGCGTATATGAGGGCAAAGAGCTTTATTCTACAACGGATTTAAATGGTAGAATAAATTTGATTGATGATTATTTCTTGCATAATGGCATACAAAAGACGCCGCTATCGGTTACTTCGAGTGCCACTATTAGCGACGGCAGAACTAAGACTAAAGCAATTACTATAATGCTTGCCCCGTACTATGCAAACGCAAGCAGCGTTTTTAACATAGAAGGTGGGGAAGGTGAAAAACTGTTTCTGGGAATGTTTGATTACGATAGCTATAAGTTCAAATATTTTGATAAAATAGTTTTTGGCAAAGTGCGAGATAGATTGGCTCGTGGCAAACGCATAAGGATTATTCCATATACGGACAATATTGGTGGCAAAGTCTATAATTTAAAATTAGCTGAAAAGCGAGCAGAGGCAGCGGTGAATTTATTGGAGCTTTCGCCAGAGCAGTATGAAATCAAATATCCCAATTCGTACCTTTTCGATAATAAATCGCCAGTCGGCAGAATGCTTAACCGAAGTGTGATAATTGAATACGCAGATTAGGCAGCGTCGCGAGATGTAAAATGTAAAATTTGCGGGCAGCATTAACGTGCTACCCGCATTTATTATAATATTAGATTTCCGTCATTTTTCTGATAAATGCAGAAGATATTTGTTGAGAAGATGCCTGCTGCGATATCGATTGCGTATTAGAGAATTTATCGACTGCGGCTATGCTCTTTTCAGCAATAGATGACGAGTATTCGCTAAATCCTCTGCGAATAATTGCAGGCTCATCGTACTCCTTTAGCTGATTCTCGCCCTTTGGACTTGATTCTGGAATCCTTGGGAATGTAGGAGCTATAGGCGTTTGCTGAAAAGTAGGTTTAGCGCCAAAAGCCACAGTTGGCTTAATTGTCTTTATTGGATTAGCCCTTGCAGGAGTGGGAGTTACAGTAGGCTTTACAACCTCTCCAAATATATCCACTTGCTCGCTCTTAGGAGTTGTTCCGCTATGCGAGTTTTTTCCTGATTTTGGGAATCCTGTTGCTACAACAGTTACGCTTATTTGATCGTTCATATCTTGGTTGATAACAACGCCGTGTATAAGGTTGACATCGTCGCCAGCGGCTTGCTGTGCAATAGAAACAGCTTCGCTGATTTCGTGCATTCCCATATCAGTCCCGCCAGTAATGTTAATAAGCACACCTTTAGCTCCAGCTATGGAAATGCCATCAAGTAGTGGCGAATTAAGCGCTTGCTTGGTGGCTTCTGCAGCTCTATTATCGCCAGAAGCGGTGCCAATGCCCATTAGCGCATCGCCCATACCGGTCATGATTGTGCGAACATCTGCAAAGTCAACATTTACGACGCCGTAGCAATTAATTATATCAGAAATGCCGCGGGTTGCATTGTATAAAACTTCATCGACTTTAAGAAAGGCTTCGCTAAACGATGTGTTTTTCTCAATAATTTCTAAAACTCTTTGATTTGGAATAACTATCAGCGCATCAACATGTTGGCGAAGTTCTTCAATTCCCTGCTTTGCTACATCTATCCTTCGATTTCCCTCCCAATCAAAAGGCTTAGTAACAATTCCAACAACAAGTGCGCCCATTTCCTGCCCGATTTTGGCAATAATCGGCGCTGCTCCCGTTCCTGTTCCGCCTCCCATTCCAGCGGTAACAAAAACCATATCGCTACCTTTTAGTGCATCTTTGATGCTTTCGATAGCTCCTTCGACAGCTTTTCGGGCAACTTCTGGGTTGGCGCCTGCTCCAAGCCCTGTGCCTAATTGGATTTTTATTTGTGACTTGTTGTGATTTAGTGCTTGGCTATCGGTATTAGCTGCGATAAAGTCGACACCGCTAAAGCCTCGACTTATCATATTATTGATAGCATTTCCACCGCCACCTCCAACTCCGATAACCTTAATCCTTGCGTCGCCGCCCAATGTTGATGAAGTATCAAGTTCAATTGGCATAGTAATGACCTCTATATATTTCTAAATGTTTGTTTCGTTAATTATAATTCTTCAAAAAAACCTTTTATCTTTTTTAGTACTGATGGCTTTTTATCTTCTTCGTCAGCAGGTTTTTCCTTGCTGCTTTCTGCTGTTTTATCAGTCTCTTTTGAAAAAAAGTCTATCTTTTTCTTCGGCTTTTCTGGTTCTTTCGCCTTTTCGACCAAAGTGTGGTCTACTTGTTCGACTGTTCCAGCGTCGCCTTCTAATCCGTAAATCGCGAGTCCGACTGCAGTTGAATAAACAGGACTTTCTACTTCTGGTGCTAGTCCGGTATATGTAATGCCTGAAGGATAGCCGATTTTTACTGGCATATTGAAAATAGCCGCTGCTAGCTCGTCTATGCCGCGTATCAGCGTATTGCCACCTGTGAGCACTATCCCAGCTCCGAGTTTATGTTCAAAGCCAGATTTTCGTATTTCGGCAAGCGCGAACTCAAATATTTCTTCCACACGTGGCTGAACTATCTTGCATAGCTGCGTTTTAGATATTTCCATAGGCTTACGCCCTGCTATGCCGGGGATCATTATAACGTCGTCCTTCATAATCGAATCTTCAAAGCAATGCCCGTATTCTCGCTTTATCCGCTCTGCTTGCGAAACAACTACTCCCAGCACTTTCCTAACGTCATCTGTTACCTGTTTGCCTGCAACGCCAAATACTGCGGTATATCTAATTATATTTTCTTCAAAAATAGCAATATCAGTAGTTCCGCCGCCAATATCTATTAGAGCTACTCCTACTTCTTTTTCCTCTGGGGTTAATATCGCTTGGCTGCAAGCGAGCGGTTCGAGCACAATATTTTTTACCCTCAAGCCAGCTCTTTCGACGCATTTGTGTATATTAGTAATAGCAGTCGAAAGCCCAGTAACTATATGAACTTTTGCCTCCATACGAACGCCGCTCATGCCGATGGGGTCGTGTATGCCGTCTTGACCGTCAATAATGAAATCTTGAGGTATGATATGAATAATAGTCCGCTCAGAGGGAATAGCCACATTTCGCGTATCTTCGAGCAATCTATCAACGTCAGTCTGCGAAATTTCTTTCATCGGATTGGATATGCCGACTATGCCACTTGTTTGGAAAGATTCAATGTGATCGCCCGCTATGCCGACAACTACATCTTCGACCTTTATCCCAGATTGCTGCTCGGCTTGCTGTATAGCAGTTTTGATTGATTTTACTGTTTTATCGATATTAACAACAACTCCACGATTTAAGCCTTCGCTTTCGGTGATGCCAAAGCCCAATATTTTCAATGTCTTAGTAACTGGATCATTGGCAGCAACAAGGGCGCATACTTTGGTCGTACCAATATCAAGACCAACTGTTATGCTGTGCGGGCTTACCGCCGTTTCATTATTTTCCAAATCAGTGATCATGCTAACCTTTATTTAATATTATATGTTATCGTATTTAGTGATTATTTGCTCTGCCCATCGAGCATCAATATATTTAACTTTTTTATCCTTTATATTTCCAATTTTATATTGGAAAAAATCGTAAATATTGCTCAATTTTGCTTGCAAATTATCCGTATTGCCGAGCAATATTTTTGTCCCAGAGTCAGATGTAAATAGTTCAAATGACTTGAGTTTAAGATTGCAGTGAACTTCAGAAATAAAATTATATAAGAAGCTGAAACGAGCCGTTCTTATTTCATTTATAATGCTAATTGATGATAACATTTTTGCCGAATCGAGCTTTTCGCCATCATATACACCTGTGATGATAGGCATATCTACAACGGAGTGAAACACCCTATATGGCAATAACTGCCCGTCTTTATCCACATATTGAAGTTCGCCATAATTATTAGCCAATAGAGCCACTGGGTTTCGCTCTTTCACTTCAATGTTAAGCGAGTGAATGCCTTCGTGCATGTAAGTTTCAGCGATATAAGGGTTACCCCTTAATTTAGATGCCAGATCTTCATATTTAATTTTATTTTTGGGGACGTTAATAATGGACGCATCTTCAATCGCCCCTTTCACTTCGGCGGGCGACAAAAATGATGTGCCAGATATAGATATGCTTTTAATGGGCTGCGAAGAGTTCCACAACTGTGCAAGCAAAATTAAAACAGCCAAGCCAATAAGAATTGCTGATAATTTCAGCAAAAGTGTTGGCTTAGTTGCTCTTTTTTTGCTAAGTTCCTCAATAAACTGCAATATTTTCCCAAATTTACGCATTTTCCATTGCTTAAAAAATCAAATGAAAAATTATAATTATGTATTAATGCGGTTTTTCAGAGTTTTTTTCTAAACTAAATGAATCTTGGACATATCTTCAGGTGCAATATATCAAAGCACTTTCGAGAAAATGTCCACGCCTTTCAAAATAGTTCTCAAAAATAA
>JAKIZN010000394.1 GCA_022708005.1 Bacteroidota bacterium
GTGGGCATAGACAAAATTAAGAATATGCCGGGCTTTTTCGACATACAAAATCCAGCTTACGTTGTAAAAGATAGAAAAGTTAAAGTAGAAGCTGATATTAAGCCGCTTTCTGACTTTACCGGCAAAAATCTTGTAGCACATATTGCAGTAATTGAGCTTACTACTTACAATAACAGAGCATCAAATGGCGAGACCGAATTTCACAATGTAATGAAAAAAATGTTGCCAAATGCTTATGGCACTGTAGTAACTGCTTTGGAGCCGGGCGAATCCCAAAAATTATACTATACGTATGAGTTCCCTACCAATAGTACAGTTGAAGAATATGAAGACTTAGCGGTTGTCATTTGGGTACAAGATAACGATAGCAAAAGCGTATTGGAAGCTGGATGGGCAGTAAAATCTACGACGCTTGATGTTCCTTATGAAAATGATGGCAATGGCATCGTTGCAGTATTCCCAAATCCTACATCTGAATTGGCAAAAATGCGTTATTCAGTTAAAGGCGAACAAAATGTAAAAGTCGAACTATTCTCAATAGACGGGAATTTGATTTACGGCGAAGATTATGGGATCCAATCCGAAGGCTATTACATTGAAGATTTTAATGTTGCAAATCTTGCAAGCGGGCAATATTTAGTTAAACTAACTATTGGCGATAGAGTTTTCTCAGATAAAATTAATGTCGTCAGATAATTATAAAACCGCTAATACCGCTAAATTTCAAAGTGGCTGCCAAGCGATAGGCAGCCACTTTTATTTATCCCAATAATTCCCCGCTAATCTTCTAACATTTTAATATCTGGTATTGAAGTGCCCGCTATTCCTTTAATTGAGCCATAGAAATCCACGGCGTTTGTCAAGATTTTTTCTAACTGCTTTTCGCGTTCTTTCCAAACTTTCTGCATCTTTAGCCGTTCGTCTGCATAATTTTCTTGCAGCGCCTTGAAGCCCTCGATGATTGCCCCGAACTGCCCCGCAAACTCTTGGCTTATCAGATAGTTATACAGCATTTCCATTTTATTTTCTTTGCCTTGATGAGTAACGGCAACAGAATGTATCTGTAGCAAGCTGTGCCGCAAGACCATTGCCAACCCTTTCACTTCCCATAATGAGCATATCCAAACACCATCGCGATAAAAGAACCTGTCTTGCCCATCTGGCATAGCTTCGCTGACAAGAATCAGCACATCTGCTTTGGTAGATAAATTATCGTCTCGCAACTTTTGCAGCCAATTAAAGTCAAAGTTTTTCGTTCGCTTGCTTTCATAATAAATTTTGCCGCAAACATCGCCATTAGGCTTTTTTACTATTTGCAATACATCTGCCCCACGCTGCCCTTTTTTCACTTCAGAAATTTCATCGTGAATGAACATTTCTCGCAGCATATTTTCCAGCTCGAGTTCCTGTATTTCGCCCTGCAATTGCATTGAACCCTGCTCTGCTTTACGATGTGCTTCTTCCAACTGAATTTTTAAGTCATCGATTACTTTTTCTCGCTCCTTGATTTTTAGAGCGCTTTCTTGGTCTGCTTGCTCTTTTATTTTCGACTTTTCATCTGCGAGTTTTGCGCTAAATTCACGCTCCTTTTCCAAAATTATTTCTTCCCGTAAAGCATCTTTTTCTCGCTTAAGCTGCTCTATTTCAATTTTTGCTTTATTCAGCTCTTGCACTTGCTTAGTCTTTTGCTCA
>JAKIZN010000058.1 GCA_022708005.1 Bacteroidota bacterium
TAAACGGGACTTTCCTGCTTGGCAGCGTTACGCTTACCTTTTCGGATAATGACATTGCTTGATGATGCCGCTCGTAAGATATGCTCTCAAACCCATCTAATTTATGGTCGCTATAAATTTCTGCAAGCACTTGCTGTTGCTCGGGTTCGATGTGTTCTAATATATTTTTTGATAGTACTTGCGGATTTTCTATAGATTTAATAGCGTAAAATCTTGGTAAAATCGCGTCTGTGTCCGTATGTGGAGCGATTAGCTTTTCTATCTTGTTTATCGCAACTTCGAGATGATGCGTAAATTCAAGCGGCTTTTGCCCATTTGCCTTTTGATTAAATATTTTTCTGATAGTATCAATTAATGCCTTCGCCCCTTTGCCGTAAAGCGCTTGAGTTGGCACAACAGGCACATTTAGTAATTCTGCGAGCAAATCATAATCGATTTTTATACCTTGTTGCTCCGCAATATCTTCTAAATTAAGAGCAATAACCATTGGTATGCCGAGTTCGAGCAACTCTGCTGTAAGCTCCAAACTTCGAGTCAGCATCGAAGCATCA
Organism: Bacteroidota bacterium; assembly: GCA_022708005.1. Taxonomy (GTDB): domain Bacteria; phylum Bacteroidota; class Ignavibacteria; order Kapaibacteriales; family UBA2268; genus JAKIZN01. The sequence goes on from JAKIZN010000058.1 coordinate 552, forward strand.
ACCACATTGATAATAATATCAATTTTTTGGTGCAATAGGAAATTGAAGGTAATTTCTTCTGCGGGGTGCAAGTGATTTAAAGAATACAGCCCGGGCAAATCAATCAGCCGCAGAACATCGCCGTAAAGATTGACATCTGTCGAGTTCATCTCTACAGTAGGTCCGGATTCAGATGATTTTATATCGGACAGCACCTTAAACAAAGTGCTTTTGCCGGAATTTGGCTGTCCAACAATGACCGCTGTGTATTGCTTCATAACGCCAAAAACTTTACTATAATTTTATCAGCTAATCCTCTGCCAATTGCTATTTTGGCGTTACTATTCGATTCGTTCAATATCAATATTGGTCCCCATTTTGCCCAAGTTTGCTTAACTAACACGTCATTAACATGCAATCCGATAACGCCGAGCCTTTTTCGTAGGTCGCCGCCTGCATTTATCTCAGTTATTTTTAGTTTTTTTTCAGCAGGCGCTTCCGCCAAGTTCATATATCCGTTTTTTTGCATATAACATTTTTTTAAATTAGGTTTAACTAAAATGCAAGATAGTAAAAACTAAAGAAAAAACAAAGCAATTTCTTCGCCGATTAAAAAAAATGACAATGTTAAAGCGATAGTACTATGCAAGGTATGAAAACTTATTTATTTTATCAATCAAAATCGTCTTTTGCCGCGATTTTTCTCTTATGGGGGTCTAATTCCATTTTCCGCAGTCTGATAGATTCAGGGGTGATTTCCACTACTTCATCTTCGGCAATAAACTCAATTGCTTGGTCTAAGGATAGCCTTCGCGGCGGTCTTAACGTTACTGTGGCGTCAGAACCAGAAGCTCTCATATTGGTTAGCTTTTTCTCTTTCGTAATATTCACATTTAAGTCGCCCGATTTGTTTCGCTCGCCGATTACCATTCCGTTGTAAACTTTTGTGCCGACTTCGATAAATAGTTCGCCGCGGTCTTCCATAGCGAAACTAGCATAAGATGTGCTTTTGCCAGCCCTATCGGCAACAAGTGCGCCGGTGGTTCTTTGCGGTATATTTCCAAACCAAGGGCGGTAGCCGTCGAACAATGAATTCATAACTCCAGAGCCTTTTGTGTCAGTCAAAAATTGATTGCGAAAGCCTATCAGCCCACGAGACGGTATCAAAAATTCCATATTGACCCTGCCCGAACCGTTATTTATCAAGTCTTGCATTATCCCTTTTCTGCTCGATAATTTTTCGGTTACTATGCCAACAAATTCGTCGGGCACGTCAATATAAACCCGCTCAACTGGTTCGCAAGTCTTTTCGTCGATTAATTTAGTTATGACGTTTGGTCGCGATACCATAAATTCATAGCCTTCGCGGCGCATTGTTTCAATAAGTATTGCCATTTGAAGCTCTCCGCGACCTTTCACTTCAAAAGCATCGGCTCTATCGGGCATTGGCGAAACTTCGAGCGATACGTTTCGCAACATTTCTTTTTCTAATCTTGCTTTTAAATGCCGAGTGGTAAGGAATTTGCCTTCCGTCCCTGCGAATGGACCATTATTTATGTAAAATACCATCGAGACAGTTGGAGCGTCGATTTCTATGCGGGGCAAAGGCTGCTGGTTGTCGTTATCGGTGATTGTGTCGCCAATATTTAAGCCGTCGATACCAGCAATAGCGATAATATCGCCAGAATATACCTTATCCACCATTTTTTTCTTTAAGCCTTCAAATGTATAAAGTGCCGAAAATTTCTGGTTAGTTCTGGTTTCTTCGGCGCCGCATACGGAATATTGCTTATTCATTTCCAATGAACCATTTTCTAATCTTCCGATTGCTATTTGCCCGACGTAAGAATCGTAATCAAGATTAGTTACTAAAAATTGCGGTAATTTGCTGTCGTCTGCCTTGGGTCCCGGTATGCTGTTGATTATGGTGTCAAATAGTGGTTTTAGATTTGTCGAGCCGTCATTTAGCTCAAGATGGGCTATGCCACTCTTGCCAATTGTATATAAAACTTTGAAGTTAATTTGCTCGTCGGTAGCGCCCAAATCTATAAATAAATCATATATTTCATTCAAAACTTCTTGTATGCGCGCGTCGCCTCTATCGATTTTGTTTATCACGACTATTATAGGGAGATTTTTCGCGAGTGCTTTTTTTACGACGAATCGGGTTTGTGGAAGTGGTCCTTCGCTAGAATCGACGAGCAATATTGCTCCATCTACTAAGTTTAGACTTCGCTCCACTTCGCCGCCAAAATCAGCGTGCCCAGGCGTGTCGATTATATTGATTTTTGTATTGCCATACCAAACAGCTGTATTTTTAGCCATAATGGTTATGCCGCGCTCTCGCTCTAAATCCATAGAGTCCATAACTCTTTCTTCGACAACTTGGTGCGTTCTGAAAGTGCCACTCTGGGACAGCATTCCGTCCACTAAAGTAGTTTTCCCGTGGTCGACGTGTGCAATTATTGCAATGTTTCTTATATTTTCTTTGCGCATTTTAGTATTTTTGTAATTAAACAATTATGAAAAGGCAAAAAATACGAATTTTTTGCAAATTTTTAGGTGCAATAAATATTAATTTAGAATGAAAATTTTGTATATAATGTATAGGTTCCCTTATCCGCTCGACAAGGGCGATAAGCTAAGAGCTTACAATCAAATAAGATACCTTTCTAAAGCGAATGATATTTATTTGTGCTCCGTTATTGATGAGCCGTTGCTAGACGCCCATTATGCAGAAATTGAGCCTTTTACAAAAAAAATCTTTAAATTTAAGATAAAGAAATCTACTTTTTACAAAAATTTGCTTTTAAATTTCATCAGCGGACGCCCGCTCCAAAACGCTTATTCGTTCGACAAAGGCATAAAGAAGGAAATTGAGCAGATAATAAAGCGAGAAGCCATAGACGCGGCTATTTGCTTAATGGTGCGACCAGCGGAATATTTGACGGATGCCAGCATTCCTAAGCTATTGGATTATCAAGATGCTATTTCTATAGGGTTTAAGCGAAGGAGCAAAGAAGGCTCTTTGCTGAAACGAATGCTATATTCTTCTGAAGCTCGTCGACTTGCCAAGTTCGAGCAAATGATTTTTGATAAGTATGATTATAAAGCAATTATCACTGCGGAAGATAGGAAATATATAAACCACCGGCGGCGAGACGAAATTTATATTATCGGCAACGGGATTGATACCGAGTATTTTCAAAGTAGCGACGCAGAAAAAACGCATGAACTTCTTTTTGTTGGAAATATGCAATATGAGCCAAACGTGTTGAGTATGCGATATTTAGTTAGCGAAATACTTCCGATTATTCGCTTATCGCTCCCGCAGGTAAAACTGATGATAGCGGGCGCCGATCCTGTCGATGAGATAAAAGCGCTTCAATCCGAAAATATCACGGTTACCGGACGGCTTGCGGATATTAGAGACGCGTATAATCAGGGAACGATATTTATTGCGCCAATGCAGACTGGCACAGGCTTGCAAAACAAGCTATTAGAAGCTATGGCTATGCGAGTAGCTGTGGTTACTTCCGAGCTATGCAACAAGGCGCTGATGGCAAGCGAGGGGCAGCATTTGCTCATTGGTCGCACCCCAGAAGAATACGCGGCACATTGCGTAGAGCTATTGAAAAATAAAGATGTTCGCGATAGAATTAGCGACGCGGCTTATAAATTCGTCAAAGAAAACTTCGGTTGGGATTCTATTAATTCTCAAATCGATAAAATACTCACTTCACGGAAATAAAATCAAATAATTAAAAGGTGATTAATAATAGATGCCCTACACCTCGAAGGTGTAGGACATCTGGAAAACCGCGAATAGGCAATGGAATAGTTCCTAATAAACTATTTTGTTTGAATTGTCATTAATATTTCATATATTTGTATCTGTAATTATAGAAGGCGTATGACAAAATTAAACATAAATATTGCCATAAAAAAATTAATTGATTTCATATCGAAATCAAACTTTGCGCCTTATGGAGTGCCTGTTTCTCGCGCGGGCAAAATACTTAGATTCCAGCATTATATTGCAGATGCCCCTATTTAATTATAGCCTTTCGAAGCTCTTAAAAACAGCTGAATAAATTCAACTTACTACATACTATCGTTGTTAATTAATTTTTTAATAATTATTGATACTACAATTTGGAGAAGAAATTGAAAACACAAGATTACATCGCAATTGAAAATGAATTAGGCGCTCATAATTATCATCCACTTGATGTAGTTGTTGCAGACGCGAAAGGTTGCTATATAACAGACGTTGAAGGCAAAAAGTATTTAGATTGTTTGGCTGCGTATTCGGCAGTAAACCAAGGGCATTGCAACCCAAAAATAAAAGAGGCATTCCTCGAGCAAGTTGATAAAGTTACGCTTACCAGCCGTGCTTTTAGAAATGATAAGTTGCCTATGCTTTATAAAAAAATGAACGAAATGACTGGCTATGAAATGTTTCTGCCAATGAACTCTGGCGCAGAAGCAGTCGAAACGGCTATTAAATTAGCTCGACGCTGGGGATATGACGTTAAAGGTGTAGAAAAAGACAAAGCCGAAATTATTGCAGCATCTGGCAATTTCCATGGAAGAACAACCACTATCGTAGGCTTTTCTGACGATCCCGCATCGTATTCTGGATTTGGTCCTTATTGCAAAGAAGCCTTTCCGATGCACGAATATGGCAATATTGAAGATCTAAAATCGAAAATCACAAAAAACACAGTAGGCGTCTTAATCGAGCCAATCCAAGGCGAAGGCGGAGTGGTTATACCGCCCGATGGATATTTGAAAGCAGTCGCCGAGCTATGCAAAGCTAATAATATACTATTCATTTGCGATGAAATTCAAGCGGGCTTGGGACGTGCAGGCAAGCTATTTGCCCATTATTATGAAAATGTTCGCCCAGATATGGTTATTGTGGGCAAAGCTCTTTCGGGTGGATTTTATCCTGTTTCGGGTGTTTTGGCAGATAAGGCTGTTATGCTGACTATTAAGCCGGGCGAACACGGCTCTACTTTCGGTGGCAATCCACTTGCGGCAGCAGTTGCAATTCGCGCATTGGAAGTTATCGAAGAAGATAATTTAATTGAACGCTCCAACGAAATGGGCGAATATTTCATAGAGAAATTAAGAGCCATAAAAAGCCCAAAAATTGAGTTGGTTCGTGGGCGCGGGCTATGGATAGGATTAGTCCTTAAGGAAAAAGCTCGCCCATATTGCATTAAATTAATGAACGAAGGCGTGCTTTGCAAAGATACGCATGAGACAATTATTCGCATTGCTCCGCCGCTTGTAATAACCAAAGAAGACATAGATTGGGCAGTAGAAAAAATCGAAAAAGTATTGGCTGAGTAATTAAAAGAATAGCCAAGCTCTGACTACAATTAAGGGAAAGACATGGGTATACCAGAAAAATTAAAAGAAATGGTAGCTTACTTAAAGGATTGTAAGATAGGACTATCATCATATTCTGATGACGGTAGAGTAAATTCTTCTTTTAACGAGGACGAGATTTTAAATATATTAGTAAAAAAATTTGATATAGAAGTTCCTAGAAGTAGAGCTTGGTTTGATTTTTCTTTTAAACATAAAAAAGAGTTTTACCCTGTTAACATTAAAATAACCAATACAATGAGTGCTGACAATTTAAATTGCAAATTAGGAATTTATTATGCACTTACAGGTCTAATTCCCGACTTCGCCAACGAGATAAATTGGAAGTCATATTTTGAAAAGCTAAAAGAAAATCTGGGTATATCCGAAAGTGATTATTATTTTTTAGTTTTTAACAAAGAAGACAATGGGGATATTTTTGCAAATTCTTTAAAAGGTCTATCCGCATTACAGCCGAGCGGGAATAACCTTCCTTTTCAATGTAAATGGGATAGCAATAGAGAATATATTGATAGAACTTTTGATGAAAGCAAGCAGTTTATATTGACTGTATTCGGTCAGTCCATTAAATTGCGATCAGAAATTTATTTCAACTTTAAACAATCGTTTCCAGAATATGTATAACGTAAAAAACTTTGGGCAGGTTTTTACGCCTGATTATATTGTTGCTCAAATGCTTCAATTAAGGGAAAATTATGGAAGTATTTTAGAGCCTTCATGCGGCGATGGTGCTTTTTTTAAAAACATTGCTGGATGTGATGGTATTGAAATCGATGGAAATATATGCCCTAAAAACGCCTTAAATATTGATTTTTTTGAGTTTTCAATTGAAAACAAATACGATACTATTATAGGCAATCCTCCGTATGTTAGATACCAAGATATTATGGAGAGCACAAAGCGAAAACTCGTTAGCAATTTATTCGACGAAAGATCTAATTTATATTTATTTTTCATTGAAAAGTGCATTAATCATCTAAACCCTAACGGTGAGCTAATATTTATTACCCCAAGGGACTTTCTAAAAGCTACTTCTTCAGCAAAATTAAATGAATTTATTTTTCAAAATGGCACTATCACAGAATTTATAGATCTCGGGGATAAAAAGGTATTTAATGGATTTACGCCAAATACTGCTATTTGGAGGTTCGAAAAAGGCAATTTTACGAGAAAAACAAATGTTTCTAAGACGTTTACACTACAAAATGGACAATTGCTTTTTACTGATAATCACTATCCTATTAAGTTTAATGATATATTTTTTGTGAAAGTTGGCGCAGTAAGCGGCAATGATGCGATATTTACAACCGAAGAGCATTTTAATAAGGAATTTGTCTGTTCATCAACAAATAAAAATGGCACACTAAAAAAAATGCTTTTTAATGAATATCATCCGTATTTAGAAGATTACAAGGAGCAATTGCTTTCAAGAGGAATAAAGGAATTTAATTCAGATAATTGGTGGATGTGGGGCAGGTCTCACTATATATCAAAAGAAAAAAGAATCTACGTTAATTCTAAAACAAGGAATCCAAATCCATTTTTTGTTAATGATTGTTTAGATTATGATGGGTCAATCCTTGCAATATTCCCTAAAGACCAAACTTTAGATGTTTATGAAATTTGCGATGATTTAAACAAAGTAAATTGGTTTGAATTAGGATTTGTGTGCGATGGTAGATTTATTTTTTCCCAACGAAGTTTAGAAAATAGTATTTTACCAGATACATTTAAGAAATATATTTATAGCAATAAATTATTTTAAAATATAATTTAATAGTATTTTTAAAAGTTTTTTTTCACAATTTTTATAGGTGTTATAAAATGAAAAAAGTAAATGTAATCATCATTGGCGCGGCAGGGCGCGATTTCCACAATTTCAATACAATATATCGCGGCAACGATATGTTTAATGTAGTAGCTTTTACTGCTGCTCAGATACCAGATATTGATGGTCGTAAATATCCAGCTTCTTTGGCTGGCAGCCTATATCCAGATGGTATTCCAATTTATGATGAATCAGATTTGGAAAAGCTAATTGCCGAGCACAAAGTTGATGAGTGCGTTTTATCATATAGCGACCTTTCTTACGATACAGTTATGCACCTTGCATCGCGAGTAATGGCTGCAGGCGCAAAGTTTTCAGTAATGGGCTCAACTCCTACTATGATTGAATCCACAAAACCAGTTATTTCCGTATGCGCAGTTCGCACAGGTTGTGGCAAAAGCCAGACTACGCGCGAAGTTGTTCGCCAATTGCTTGCTATGGGCAAAAAAGTGGTTTCGATTCGTCACCCAATGCCTTATGGCGACTTAGAAGCACAAAAAGTTCAACGCTTCGCTACAATTGAAGATTTGTCGAAGCATAAATGCACAATCGAAGAAATGGAAGAATACGAACCACATATTGA
>JAKIZN010000059.1 GCA_022708005.1 Bacteroidota bacterium
CTTCTCGTGCATCGCTTGAAGGTCCGATTGGGAACGGAGCTTGGTTTATTGGAGGCAGAAGAACTTACTTCGAAATTATCAAAAAATTCTTGAGCGAAAGCCCAGAAAGCCCTATTCCAGATTTTAATTTCTATGACGTAAATGCAAAAATAACGCAAGACATAGATGATAACAATAAAATCTCGGTGAGTAGCTTTTTGAGTAGCGATAAAATGGAGTTCTCTTCGATAGGAATGGATATGGGGCTTGAAATAGGTAATAAGCTCGCTTCGCTCAAATGGACGCATATTTTTTCCAATAAGCTATTTGCCACAACGAACTTGAGCGCCAGCCAATATACAAATAACTTTATCGGCGACCAAAGCGGCTATAAATTTTTGATGGAAAATTCTATTACTGATTATACGGGCAAGCTCGCGTTCGAGTGGTTTACGAATGATAAAATTACGCATAAATTTGGAATAGAAGTAAATAATTATAATTTCCGATACTTGCAAAACTTTACAGGCGACACAGACAGCACGCAAGTAGGCTCTTCCGCTGGCACGACAAATTTAAAAGTGAAGGATTACAACTATGCTGCTTATGCGCAAGTCAATTATGCTCCAATCGAGCTACTTTCTTTTCAAGCTGGAATAAGGGCAAATTATTGGGATTTAAAGGAGAAATTGCTTATTGACCCGCGTTTGGCAGCGCGATACCAAATAACAGAAAATATGGCAATTAAAGCTGCTTGGGGCATTTTTAGTCAAAATTTACGCTTAGCAACGCAGCCAGATTTTTCTTTTTTCGATACATGGCTGCCGACTGATTCATCGGTTGCCGCAAGCAGAGCAACCCACTATATACTCAGCTTGGAAACTTCGCCCCACCCGCATTATAACTTGAATTTCGATGCTTATTATAAAAAGTTTGATAACGTTAGCGAACTGAACACAAATGCTATGCAAGGCTCTAAAGTGGCAGACCTATTTTATATTGGCAACGCTTATGCTTATGGAGTGGAGGCATTCATTCAAAAGAAGGTAGGCAAACTCACTGGCTGGGCGGGCTATGCAATTGGTTTCATCAAAGCTCAGTTCGATAGCATTAATATGGGGAAAACGTTCCGACCTAAATATGATAGATTGCATGACTTTAAAGTGGTGGCGCAATATAGTTTGAATGAAAATTGGGATTTTGGAGCTACTTTTACGTTTCAATCGGGGCAATCCTTTACGGGTGCTACTTCGCGATTTCAATCAACTTTGCCGCATCAAAACTTCGGGCGTGCAAAAATCATCCCATCGCAAAGATATGGCTTGAGGTTGCCGCCGTCGCATCAACTTAATATTAATGTATCGTATAACTTCAAATCTTGGGAATTAGATTCAAAGCTAATTCTTGATATTTATAACGTTTATAATCGGCGAGACATTTGGGTTCGTTTTTATAATGTTTCTGAAAGCCAAACAACTGTAGATGACGTTAGGCTAATACCAATTTTACCAACAATTTCTTATGAAATAAAATTTTAGGAAGTTTGACAAATGAAATTATATGTGAAATTCTTGATGATTGCGGTGGTCGCAGCATTTATTTGCTCTTGTGAAGATGATATACCCATGGACTATAAGCCAGAAAATATAGTGGAAGCAATTTTAATTGTAGGCGAGCCGATACAAAATATCAAGGTGCTGAAATCGCAGCCATTATACCATAACTACAACTATTATAAATCATTTATCAAAGATGCGGAAGTGATTATTAGCGGCGACGGCATGCAGTTCCGTCTGCTGTTTAATTCCGACACTGCCCACCCAGAATATTATTTCCCCGATAAGAGCTATTTAGTGAAGCCAGCAACAAAATATGAAATTGAAGTTAGGCTAAGCGACGGAAAAATTTTAACGGGCGAGACAACTACTCCGATGGCAAGCAGTTGGCTAACAAAGCCAAAGAAGTTCGTTCAATATCCACTTGATACGCTGAAGCTGCCTTCGCGAGATTCTATAAGCTGGCAAAGAGTGCCGGGATATGATTTTTATATAGTCGCGTCTATATGTTTGGATACATTAGAATACGGAAAATACTTAAGCAACCCAACCGACGAAAAAAATAGGCGAGTTTATAATCCATTCGCAAGCGATAGATTTTATAGGGAATTATCAACAACTTCGCTTGTTCCTTCGACGCAAGTGCCAATTGTTTGGCCTGCATTCAAATGGTTCGGACTGCATGAAGTTGTGATATATACGCCAGATTGGAACTTTACAAGATGGCTCTTGCAAAATGTTGCGACTAATTCGGTAAATCCGCTATTGGGGAGCATCGAAGGTGGAGTGGGCGTTTTCGGCTCGGCTTCGGCGCTACGGGATACGTCTTTTTTAATGAAGAATCAACCTTAATCAAAAACGTTTTTGTAAAAACAAATTAATTTTTTTAATTTTGAATTGAAATAACAAACTAAAAGATACGAGGTTTTCTATGAAAAGCTTAATAACAATAATAATTGCGGCGTTTATGGCATCGATTTCTATTTATGCGCAGCCGCAATTAGTTATAGAAAATGGCGATGAGTATAATTGGGGAACTGTCAAACCAAGCGACAGCCCGCTCAAAGCCAAAGTAAAAATTTACAACAAAGGCGACCAAGACTTGCACATACTCAATGTGAAGCCCGGTTGCGGTTGCACTACTGCGCCGCTTGATAAAAAAATTATTCCGCCAAATGACTTTGCAACGTTAGACATTAGCTTGCATATAGGAACTGGCACTGATAATATAATCAAGAGCATTTTGATTGAATCTACCGACCCAAGCCGCAAGGCAATTAATTACTACTTAAAGGCAGACATCAAGCGACCAATATCCGCTTTCCCACAATATTTTGTGTTTAACGAGCTATATTTTAATCAAGCTGCGACATCTAAAGTGATATTGAGAAATAACACGAATCAAGAAATAACTATCACAAAAATTAGCACTACTCCAGAAGATTTGCACATCAATTTAAAAGCGGGCGACAAGCTCCCTGTTAGAACTGAAGTGCCTTTGGACGTAACGTTTACTCCGCTTGCGTTGGGCACGAACAACATCAGAGTTGTTCTATCGACTGACCACGTTGATGCTCCTGTGCTCGAGCTAAACGGCTGGGGCAATGCAATAGACCCTACGGGCGCCGAGCACAAATAGCTCGCCCATAAGCATTACTCGCAAAATTCTGCTCATTCCAAGTCCGCTTGAATGAGCAGAATTGTTATTTTATAGGGGAGGAATTTGCAGATGGGGGTTAACCAAATAATTCATTAGGAATTTTACCGGACTGCGTATCGGCTGTTCTTCAGATGTCCTACATCTTCGGAAGTGTTGGACATCTATTCTTGCTCCTCTTCTCCACCGGAGAAGAGTCTGGTGGTTGAGGTCAAAAAACTTTTGTCTGAATCAGAATTTTCAGGATTAAAGAATTATCAAGATTATTTTCGCCCATCGCATAATTATCAAAAAAAAGGCTGCTCTTGCGGAACAGCCTTTTTTATAAATTTTTTAGAAACTAAACTTATCAATAAAAATCATATCCTGCTGCCCAGAGTAATAAGTAGTCTTAGTAGCTGTGCCGCGATAAGTTTTGACCGATGAACCTCTCTTGATTATTCTAACTTCAAAATTCTTCGGTACATCGCCGCTATACGCATCAACATACACCTTATACTCACCTCTTGGAATTGATGATGTAACGCTATATAGATTCTCTGTGGCATTGCCCGTTTCTCTCAACCAATCTCTATCAAGCTCTATTGAACCATCTTCGTTCTTATCGGCAGCCCAATATACGTGCAAGTCACGTGGTCCATATAAATGCAAGTCCAAATCAGTAGCGCTGCTCGACGTGTTCACCCACGATAGAGTAATATGAAAATCTCCAGTGCCGTAAGCTTTCGTAGGCGACTCCCAAACGCTTGGTCTGGTTGTTGTCCAAGTTCCACCACCCGGAAGATTTAGAGTAGACCAGCCTCCCCAGCTATACCAATCCCAACCCATTGTACTTGTGTAAGGTCCAACATTCGCAGTGGCTGGAAGGCTATAATATTCACGCTCACCTGGGGGTGAGGAAAGTGTGCCAGCCTTTACTCTGCTTACAATTATTTGGTAATTGCCTTGTGGTATTCCAGACATATATGTAACTGAACGCGGTCCGCCTGTAACTTGGCTGCCCGTCGAGGAGCTCCAACCGACGGCAATAGCACCTGCATCGCTCTGATACTTTGGGGTGAAACTTAGCACTGTAAGCGTAAAGTAATAATTGCCCGTTATCGTATGTTCGTATTTAATGCCTCCAGCTTTTTGTGGAGCGCTGACTTGTGGCATTTTGTTAGCAGTCGCCTGCACTCTAACCACAGCAAACAGCCCGAGTTCTAAAGTGGATATACCAATTCTTTTTTTCTCGGGGTCAAGGTCGGATATTGGATAAACCAACCATTTTAATTGGCTTTCAGAGTATTTGATAACGCAAATATCGTCTAAGCTTTCAAGAGATGATGCGTTAAGCCAAACCCTTACTGGCTCAGCGAAAATAAAATTATTCGGACCGAATGAAGTTACTCCGCCAATGACTGTGTAGCCTTGTGGAATTGGCTCTGGAAGGTCGGTAACGTTGGTCTCGATAGAGAAAGTCATTTCTCCGTTAGCGCTGCTTTCTCCCATTATTGCACCTGCTGGCACCACAATCTCAGTGCCGTTGTCTACCTTCAAACTACCGCCAGACGTAGATTGAATAAGTTTTACTGCCCCTGAGCTCTTTGAGCTCGTTGGAGAATCGTCGTCGCAACTTGCTGCAATGAAGAGCAGTGAGACTATCATAAGTGTGCTAAATACGTAAGTAAATCGTTTCATGATAAGCCTCCTCTTGTCTGTTGCTTAATAAATAAGTAATATACAACTATAGTTTAACACAATAGCAATATAACACTTATATATCAAAATTACAATTATTATTCAGTTAATAAATATTAACTTCTTTTTCATCTTATTGTATTTCATTGCATTGCAGCTCTGCTCATGAGCGATTCGATAACCGAATAAGAAACAACTTCCTTACCGAAATTAAGCTCGTCGTAATCACGATTGCCATGGAAATCCGAGCCGCCTGTTTGCAACAGCCAATATTGCGAGGCTATCGAAGAATAAAAACGCCTTTGGGATTCATTGTGAATTGGGTGAATAACTTCAATGCCGTCTAATCCGTTTTCTATCATTTCGTATAAAACGGCTGGCTCGACAAAATTCCCTGGGTGAGCCAATACAGCTACTCCACCGGCGTTGTTGATTAATTTTATCCCATTTCTAACGGGATAATTTGGCTTCGCTTGATAAGCTGGACCGCCGTCGCCGATATATTTATAAAAAGCATCTTTGAGGTTATCTATATAGCCGGCTGTTTTTATTGCTTGGGCTATGTGGGGACGGGTAACGGGAGCAGTGCCAGCGATTTCCAATATATCATCAAAATTAATGTTTAAGCCAAGAGATTTTAGCTTGTGGTGCATAAGCTTTGCCCGTGCCATGCGTGCTTTCCGGTATTCCGCAATATGAGACGTTAGTAGCTTATTGTCTATATCAATCATATATCCCAAAATATGATATTCTTTGCCATTTTCGAAACAACTAAGCTCAATTCCCGGAATTAGCAATATATCCGCAGAATGTTCGGATTCAAGAGCTTTCCTCACGCCAGCAACATTATCGTGATCAGTTATACTGATAGCAGACAATCCTATTGCCTTAGCTTTAATTAACAACTCATCAGGGGTTAAAACTCCATCTGAGCAAGTTGTATGTGTATGTAAATCGCCGACTCCTACCATATCATTGAGTTTGTTTTTCCGATAATACAAAAAAAACGGCAATTTTTTAATAACTATTTGTTATTTTGGAGAAAAATTAAGTTTTTTTTTGAAAATTGAAATTTTATCTTTTGTAAAACAATTTTTTTTTTAAATTGAAGTTAGTTATAGACGATGTTTTTGGCTAACAGTTTGTTATGTAACATTTATTACTACATTACAGGCAAAAGCCATTGAAATAAGAATTTTGTAAGCACAAGTTTATATAATTAGGAGTGATACTCTAATGGTTAAAGCGCAGTTTTCGAATAATGCGAAAAAGTACAAGGTCGGCACAGCACACGTTACAGTGTGGGCTGCAATGGTTGTTGCATTTTTCTTGCTTTTTCAGTTTCAATTAATACCTATCGGTATATCCACATTCGTTGTGAAGCTCTTCGAGCCAAGCGGTGAGCAAAGACTAAAAATTGGCTTTGTGAAATTTGATGGATTGACTTGGGGATCCACAGCACTCGACAAAGAATCTCAATTTCAAGGTAAAAATCTTGAAATCACCCGCGAAGCTATAAATAGAGAGTATATTTTTGACTTTACCTTTAAAGAAAGAACAGACAAAGAGCACGGCTATGTAAAAGCAGCTAATGAATGGTACGCTCGTTCTCCTATGCTTGGCGAGTCTTCGATTATCTTGGAGCCGTGGGTAGCCTTCTGGCTATTAGCTCTGATATTTTCGGTTGTCCTTAGCTCGTTTGTTACCATATTTATGCCTTCGAGCATTGGTTTGCTCGCAGTGCTATTCGATAGGCAGATAGATCAAACAAAAGTAAAACTCCGCCTTCAAACTGGTTTCAGCGACGACATCGTCGAACTGCTGATTATGCCAGATGATAAACTGAAGGACAAGGAATTAAATGAAGTTCGTGCTTCTTTCAGGACAATTTGGGAAAGAACTTTCACAGAAGATAATACAACTCCTTATCAAAGTTCGCGATTTGAAGATGTCTTCGATGAAGATACCGATTTGCTTGTCTTCCGTAATGAAGCTCTTTATAACCGCATCAAAGAGTTCTTCTCTGACTTCGTTTTGAAAGAAATAGTTGATACCAAAAACGGTATTCTATGGAGAAGAAATAGGTCTCATTTCTTGCATGGCTTAAGATTATATATGTCGCACCACTTTACAGAAAAATACGCAAACTTCGTTACTGGTCTTGCTTATGGCGGTGCTGCTGTGCTTATCGTTGCAGTTGGTATTCGCGGTCTGAAATTTATTCCAGCCGCTCGCCCATCTATCATTCTTTTGGCTATTATCCTTGAATTTACTATGCTTTCGCTTCTTGCGTTCACTCTTATCTACACAGAAGAAGAAGAGCGTATGGACAAAATGCTTAAGAAAATGGAAGATGCTAACCGCAGCCAGCTTGACGCTTTGCGTGGGCAACAAGCTGATATTCACCAGCTTACCAACGCTCTTGTCGGACAAACTTCCGAGATTATCCGCAATAGAGTAGAAAAATCCATACACGAGTTTGTTACAAGTGGCGACCAAATGCAAAAAATTATTGCTGAGCAAATTGCTCGCAACATTATGGTTGGACTTCGCGAGAACGATAAAAAATAGCTTATAGCTAAATAAAAAATAAAAGTCGGTATAGAACCAATTCTGTGCCGACTTTTTTTATGCGTTAAAAACTTTTTCATTGCCTATCCGCTGTTCTCCAGATGCCCTACACCTTCGAGGTGTAGGACATCTTAAAGCCTAACTTTTCCTTACAGATACGCAATCAGATAGAGTTTCTATTGCATTATTTGGGTTAATTTTTTCGCCTATTTTCCAATATAACAATGTTAGTGCGGAATTTACTACTTGTGCTACACTATTGCGTGATTCTACTATTAGCTCCCTAATTTCAGATATAAGTTCGGGTGCTTGTAGCGAAGTATTTGTATTCGTCAAATCTTTCATAATTTATTTTTTTTAATCCCAAATATCCCATTATTTGGAATTAACCTATCCGCCCTATTATCTAATAACTATTATATTATGCTTTTGCTTCGCACCATTGCTGTCTTCGAGCAACAAATAATATGCGCCGGGCAGCAAGCCCTTTAAATTCACAACAAGCTCCGAGCCAGAGCTTGCAGCAAATTCGCCTTGCGAACATATTTCGCCCACTGCCGAAATTATGCTATAACGCTCTATTTGCGAGTTTGAATTACTATGCACCTTGATAAAATCTTTTGCTGGATTCGGGAAAATCAGGCTATTGCTGGCATCGCTCTCTTGTACGGAAACGGGCTGCTTGTTGGTAAATCTAATATTATCAACATACCAGCCAAAATCATTGACTAAAGCATTTGAATAGAAGCGTAGCCTAATATACACCGTATCGCTGCTATTGGGCAATTTAAGCTCTTCATATTTCCAGTCCCGCTCATCTATTACGTTATCACTCCAATAGGAGTATGCCGATTTAGTCCATCTTGCGGCTGTCCCATTGAAATTATCAG
>JAKIZN010000060.1 GCA_022708005.1 Bacteroidota bacterium
CTCCACAAGGTTTTGTTTGTTGGGGTCGAGCCAATCTATATCGCCATCAACAAGGATTTTCCCATTCATACAGCCGTGATCTCTAATGCGTTTTGTGAGCGCACGAGTGTCTATGCCAGTAATAGCCGGTATTTTATTCTCTATTAGCCATTCTGATAGGCTTTTGTCGGCGTTCCAATGGCTATATATATTGCTATATTCTGATACAATTAGCCCAGAAATATGAATATTATCTGATTCCCAAAATTTTTTCAGACCATCTTCGCTGATGTCGCGTGGCACTCCGTAATTTCCTATAAGAGGATATGTATAAACGAGTATCTGCCCACGGTGCGATGGATCTGTCAAGCCTTCGGGATAGCCATTCATCGCAGTGCTAAAAACGGTTTCTCCAGCAGAATTACCAAAATATCCGAAAGAGCGACCTAAATGCACACTTCCGTCCTCGAGCACTAATTTTGCATTATTTTTTTTATTTGTCATACCTATATTTAACTTAAATAGTAAATGGGTTCGGAGCAAAATATTAAATTATATCTCCACTATTAGCATAGCAAAAATACCAAATTATCGTTATATTAGCAAACGAAAAAGTAAGCAGATTATACGTGGCGAAACGCTACGCTTGCCGTGAACTCGAATAATCCCAAATAATTCATTAGAAACTTTAACTGACTATGTCTTTAGACAAGGGGGCTGCCCCATTGTCTGATAGCGTTTGCCCACGCTTTAAGATGTCCTACACCTCGAAGGTGTAGGACATCTGGAAAACACGGATGCTCTCTCCTATTACCTTATTAGACAGCCCCATATGGAAAACAGCTAATAGGCATGAAAAAGCTCCTAATGAATTACTTGCCATAAAAAAAGGCTGCCCAAAGCGGACAGCCTTATATTATACCTTCCTATTATATTTTTTACGACGTTGTTATTATTTATCGTCATCGACCACTGTAAAGTCTGCTTCCTCTACTCCGTCGTCTTTTTTAGTTTCGCCTTGCTGACTTTGAGTCTGCTGGTCTGCTGCTTGCTCTTGCCCAGCGGCGCTGCTAGCACCGCCTTGGTACATAGCTGTAGAAGCAGCGCTCCAAACTGCATTAAGCTCATCCATAGCAGTACGAATATCATTTGGATTATTTTTTATAGCATTCGATAGCTTTTCTTTTGCAGCTTCGATTTTCCCTTTATGCTCTTCTGGAATTTTATCACCAAGTTCTTTGAGTTGCTTTTCAGTCGAATATAGCAAAGCATCGGCTTGGTTGCGTAAATCAATTTCCTCTTTGCGTTTTTTATCGGCTTCCACATTTTTCTGAGCGTCATTTTTCATTTTTTCAATCTCTTCTTTGGATATTCCAGAAGAAGCTTCAATCCTAATATTCTGCTCTTTTCCCGTAGCTTTATCTTTTGCGGAAACGCCTAAAATACCATTAGCGTCAATATCAAAAGTAACTTCTACTTGTGGAATGCCGCGCGGTGCAGGTGGAATGCCGTCCAAATGGAATCGTCCAAGCGAGCGATTGTCTGCTGCCATTGGGCGTTCCCCTTGCAAAACGTGAATTTCGACGGAAGTTTGATTATCAGTTGCAGTCGAGAAAATCTCCGTTTTTCGTGTCGGAATAGTCGTATTGGCTGGTATCATAATAGTAGTAACACAGCCCAAAGTTTCGATACCAAGAGTAAGCGGAGTAACGTCGAGCAATAAAATATCGCTAACATCGCCAGATAGCACACCGCCTTGGATGGCTGCACCTACTGCCACTACTTCGTCTGGATTAACGCCCTTCGATGGCTCTTTGCCGAAAAAGTTTTTGACTAACTCTTGAATTTTAGGTATACGAGTAGAGCCGCCAACCAGCACAACTTCATCAATCTGCGCTGGGGTGAGCTTTGCATCTTTCAGTGCTTTCTCTACAGGCTGCAGCGAACGGTCGAATAAGTCGACGCATAGGCTTTCAAATTTAGCGCGAGTGATATTAACATTCAAGTGTTTAGGTCCATCTTGAGTAGCGGTAACAAATGGCAGATTAACATCAGTTTGTAGCATTTGCGAAAGCTCAATTTTTGCTTTTTCTGCCGCTTCTCTCAAGCGTTGCAAAGCCATTGGGTCTTTCCGCAAGTCTATGCCTTCAGTTTTATTAAATTCGTCAGCCAGAAAATCTATTAATCTTTGGTCGAAGTTATCGCCACCAAGGTGGGTATCGCCATTAGTTGATTTTACTTCAAATACTCCATCGCCTATTTCCAAAATTGAAATATCGAACGTTCCGCCGCCTAAGTCATAAACAGCGACAGTCATATTTTTGCCCTTTTTATCAAGCCCGTAAGCAAGCGCAGCTGCAGTTGGCTCATTGATAATACGTCGCACCTTCAAGCCTGCAATTTCGCCTGCATCTTTGGTAGCTTGCCGCTGAGCATCATTAAAATAAGCTGGAACTGTAATAACAGCCTCATCAACCTTTTGCCCAAGATAATCTTCGGCAGTTTGCTTCATTTTTTGCAATACCATTGCCGATATTTCCGGTGCGGAATATTTTCTGCCATCTATATCTACTCGCACGGTTTGCCCGTCGTCGGAGGGCATAATTTTGAACGGAACCATAGCAGCTTCTTCGGTTACCTCGTTCATACGGCGCCCCATAAACCGCTTAATTGAATAAATTGTATTGTGCGGATTAGTAACCGCTTGTCTTTTTGCAGCTTGCCCAACCAATCTATCGCCATTTTTAGCAAAAGCTATCATCGAGGGCGTAGTCCTATTGCCCTCTGAATTTGCAATTACAACTGGATTAGAGCCTTCCATAACCGAAACGCAAGAGTTGGTTGTGCCTAAGTCAATTCCAATAATTTTTCCCATTTTTTTACTCCATTTTTAATAATAAATACTGTAATTTTGTCATATTTGTCATTTTGTCAATCTTTTTATGTCATTTTGTCGTTAAATTTAGCTTTAACATTACAAAAACGATATGGACATAAACCGTGCCAAAGTGGTTATTAGGGCGATAAAATGTAAAAATTTTAATGTACGAAAGGAAATTGCTAAAATAAAAAAACCGGTGCTTTGGCACCGGTTCGCTCTAACTTAGGGGTGAAACGAAACATTTATCTCAACAATTTTTAATAAATTGTAACGAATCCATTTTTGTTTTTTCTTACGATACAAACTTAAGGAAAAGTTTTGTTGCTTGCAAGTGCCTTATAATCAATAATCTATGTATATCTATTATATATATGTAAAGTTAGCTAATCTATTGGTAGCCGATTATAGATAATATTCGATAGTTTGCCGATAGAAAAATATCATGCTACAAGCTATATTTTTTTGCCATAAATAATTTATTAGGAACTCTAACTGATTGCGTATCCGTAAGAAAATGTTAGGCTTTGAGATGAGGACTGTCTTATATGGTTTCTGATGCATTATTTGGGTTTAATCCCGAAGGGATTTGATGTTTGTAGAAAATAAGATTGCATAATCTAATGCGACTCCTACGGAGTCGTATAATTTTAACCTAATGCGACTCCTACGGAGTCGTATAATTTTAACCTAATGCGACTCCTACGGAGTCGTATAATTTTAACCTAATGCGACTCCTACGGAGTCGTATAACTTTAACCTAATGCGACTCCTACGGAGTCGTATAACTTTAACCTAATGCGACTCCTACGGAGTCGTATAAACCGCCGATTATTCATTACTACAAACATTTGAACCCTTTGGGTTCGTTACAATTAGCCTTTAAGATGTCCTACACCTCGAAGGTGTAGGACATCTGGGGAATAGCGAATAGGCAATGGAAAGACTTCTAATGCATTATTGGGGTTTAATTAGTTATCAGCTTATTCTTCGCTCTGCCACCTTTCTTCATTGGATCGCCCTGATAGCCCAGAGCTTCCCAATTTAGTCGTGTGCCTTTGGTATGGCAATCATTGCACTTTAGCGATAGATTTTTAGGAGCTACTGCATGATTTTGAGTCCAAAGCATCGATGTTTCTATAAACCCAACTTCACCTGAAAAGTCTAATCCAACCGTTTGCATACCGATTTCAGATGCTTTTTTCCAATCGTATATTTTCCAATAGCCATTTTCGCCAAATAATTTTGGCACGATAAGGTAATTATTTTTTGAGTCGTACGGCTGTTTGCCCATCATTTTTTTGAATGGCGTAATCTTGGAATGCCTATCGCTAATGCTGCCGTTTATTTTATTCAGCTCAACTACTTTGCTCGTATCTACTTTGTCGCCGATGTTGTAATATTGCGCAGAGCCGTTATACCAACGATATTCGGGCACAACATTTGTCTCCCACTTGAAATCGCCCTTCATTTTAGAATAAGTATAAGTGCCGTTTGCATCTTTTTCATCTTCTTTTTGCCCTGCGGTAGACCAATCCCAATACGTCTTTGTGGACATATTTCTGCCTATCAAAGGCACATGGCAGGTCTCGCAAGCGATGGATTCTGTATGCTTATTAAGCACGCTGTTTTTGTGCAACTTTGCGGTGCTGTGGCAATCTTCGCAAGAAATATGGTTAGTATTTTGCGCCATTGAGCCATGCGAAGCGCCAGTAATTTTGTGATGTTCAGTTTTATGGCAGTCGGTGCATTGAAATCCAAGCCCGCCCATGTGGACATCGACGTTTTTGTCCCTTTTTAATAGCGATGGGTCTAAGTCGCCGTGCTTTACAGCTTCTCCGCCGCCGCCATTAAAGTGGCATTTTCCGCAATTTTGGGTAGTGGATTTGCCAACGCTCTTTGCAACTGCCAGCAAGTCTACCTTTGGGTCGGGCATGCCTGCGGCGGTTGGAGTTTTGGTGTAAGTGCCTGTTTGGTCGTGGCAAACAAGGCAATCGACGTTTTCTTTGTTATTAAAGTCAAATGAATTATCCTTCCAGCCGTAGCCCGGGTGACAGCTTGTGCATCGTGGCTCATTGCTTGGCACAGCAATACAGAAATTATTGATGATATTCTTTTTGCCGAGCTTCATCTTGCCCTTTCCTTCCACCTCGAACTCGTCTCCTTCCCACTTCCAGTGGCGAGTTTTCATAAAATCTTCTGCTTGCTCCTCGTGGCATTCAATACAAGCCTTAGTAACGTCCTGTGGAGTAGCAAAAGCATCGCTGAAGTAATCCGAATGGTCGTGCTTTTCGCTATCTTTCAATGTTAATGACACTAAAAATAAAAAAGCGAAAAAAGCAACAATGCGTAAAACCAACTTCATAAAAATCTCCTTGCTTAAATACGTTAAGTAGTGAAAAAGTGATATACTCAAGTGCTAATATAATTGATTTTTTTTAGAAATACAATAATGATATTTATAATTACCGATATTTAATGGTTTAACTCAAATAATGCATTAGGAACTCTAACTGATTGCGTATCCGTAAGAAAATGTTAGGCTTTGAGATGAGGGCTGTCTTATATGGCTTCTGATGCATTATTTGGATTTAATCCCGAAGGGATTTGATGTTTGTAGAAAATAAGATTGCATAACCCAATGCGACTCCTACGGAGTCGTATAATGTTAAACCAATTCGACCCCTACGGAGTCGTATAAATTGTCGATTATTCTTTACTACAAACATTTGAACCCTTCGGGTTCGTTACAATTTTGCTTTAAGATATCCCACACCTCGAAGGTGTAGGACATCTATTTTTACAGTCTGAATCAGGATTCTCAGGATTATATGATTACCGTGATAAGAAAGGAAGAAATTTAACAATAGTCAAAAATAATCTTGATAATCCTTTAATCTTCAAAATCCTGATTCAGACAATATCAAAACAACTTTCGCTATTTCAAAAATTCTTTTATCAAAATCTCATTTTGTTCGCCATTGAGCATATTTTTCAATAGCAAACTATCTCTCGATAACTCATCTTCGGCAATAATCACAACATAAGGAATGTTCAACTTTCCCGCATCTCTCATCTGCGATTTAAATGAGCGGCGAATTAAATCTGTCAGCACCTTTTTCCCTTTCGAGCGGAGCGCCGATGCTATTTCTATGGCTTTGGGTATAAATTTAGAATCTGCCGCGAGCAAGTAATAATCAGCAACAGGCTCAGGCTGAGGCAGTTTTCCTATAGCTTCGAGTATAATCATCAGCCTTTCTGCACCCATAGCAAAACCAACAGCAGGCGTTTCTTTCCCGCCAAGTTGCGAGAATAAACTATTATACCTTCCGCCGCCGCCGAACGAATCTTGCGAGCCAAGCGAAGAATGCTGAAACTCAAAAACAGTGTGGCTGTAATAATCCAAGCCCCTGACTAACCGCGGCTGAATTGCATAGCTTATGCCTAATTTATCGAGATAAGATAGCACAGTTTCAAAATGCAGTTTGCTCTCTGCGTCCAAAGAGTCAAGTATATTGGGCGAGCCTTCCACGACTGCCTTATCTTGCTCGGCTTTCGAATCGAGCACCCGTAGCGGATTTTGCTCAAGCCTATTTTGGCTATCCGCAGTTAATTTATCTTTATTTTCAAGCAAATACTTGATTAAAACTTCTTTATATGCAATGCGAGATTGCTCGTTGCCAAGCGAGTTAATCAGCAATTTATAATCTTCTATCCCAAGCGATTTGCAATATTCAACAGCCAGCGAAATCACCTCTACGTCGCTCTCCGGATATGGCGAAGATATGCACTCTGCCCCAAATTGATGAAACTGGCGCAGCCTGCCTTTTTGGGGTCGCTCGTACCTAAAAAATGGAGCGAAATACCATAAACGGGTTATTGGCTGCTGCTGATAAAGCGAACTTTGTATTATAGCCCTCACTATTGCCGCAGTTTTTTCTGGACGCAGAGTTATTGATTCGCCACCTTTATCAGCAAAGGTATACATCTCTTTATTGACTATATCCGTCCCTTCGCCGACGCCACGCGAAAAAACTTCCGTTTTTTCAAATATCGGAGTGCGTATTTCTTTATAACCGAATGATTCCGAGACCGCCTTTGCTGTAAATTCGAGATAATTCCAATAGTCTATTGTATCAGGCAATATATCTTTGGTGCCGCGTATTGCTTGAATCATAAAATTCCTATTTAGTAAAATGATATAAAGATATTCCGACAGATACAGCAACATTCAAAGATTCAGCTTCGCCAATGCCTTCAATCTTAAAAGTTGAAGATAATGCTGAACTTACTTCGCTCGAAATGCCTTTAGATTCATTGCCAAAAACAAGTCCAAATTGCTTGGTAGGCTTAACTTTGCCGATTAAAGTTTCTGCATTACTATCGGCGCCGAAAAGCTTGACAGACTTAAATTTGGATTTTAAATAATCTGCTAAATTATCGGTATAATGAACCGAAACTCTGAAAATCGATCCCATCGATGAACGAACAGTTTTCGGACCAAATCCGTCCGCGCATTCATTGCCCACAATGATTTGCTTGATGCCAAACCAATCAGCAGTTCTGATTATAGTCCCAACGTTGCCCGGATCGGCTACTCCATCAAGAGCGATAAAGGACTCTTTGGGATAAAAAGCTTGCTCTTTATTATTCACTACTGCGATAATTCCCTGCGGAGTCTTGGTATCGCAAAGTTGGTCAAATTGATGCTTTGGCGCTATATAAACTGGAACGCCTCGCTCGCTGAATTGGTCTGCAAGCTCAACTATGTTTATAGCAGAAGACTCCCTTACGACAATAAATTCTGCCAAATACTCGCTCGCAAGCAGTTCTTCGGCTAATTTTTCGCCTTCGGCTACAAACAACTCATTTTCATCTCTGGTTGCTTTTTGATGCAAAGACTTAATAAATTTTTTTAGTCTTTGACTAATTGGCATTGCATAGTGCATTATAATTATGTATATTGTAATTGAACTAATTCAATTTAGCAATTTAATTTTTTTTTCGTAATTATTCAAATTAAATAAAGAAGTTTTATGAATATTTACCAAATTTTGCAAAATAAAAGATTTGGCACGGAGCTTAACGGTGACGAAATAGCTTTTTTAATCAATGGCTTGCTCAATGGCGCCGTATCGCGAGAGCAAATTGCGGCTTTTCTGATGGCGTCTTGTATAAAAGGCATGTCTTTTAGCGAAATCTCATCTCTCACTTTAGCAATGGCTGGCAGTGGCAAAAAATTTAACTTTAGGCAGCTCGGCAGACCAATTGTCGATAAGCATTCAACTGGCGGAGTAGGCGACAAAATATCGCTGCTACTTGTTCCGATACTAATCTCGTTAGACTTGGCTGTGCCTATGATTTCAGGTCGCGGGCTTGGGCATACAGGCGGCACTGTCGACAAGATAGAATCAATAATCGGCTATAAAACTTTTCTCAACGACGCAGAAATTTATTCTCAAATGGAAAAA
>JAKIZN010000395.1 GCA_022708005.1 Bacteroidota bacterium
ATTAGCTCGCTCGGCTCGCCAAGATGCAGCCGTTCTGCTTGATTAAGGCAGTTAATACATTCGCTGACAGATACTTCCGCTAGATACGCATTTTTATTTCTTGACGTTTTAGACGAACCAGAATAGCTGTCCTCGATATAGCATTGCAAATCATTTGCGTTCCTTCGTAAATTTTTGCTAACGCTATATATGTCAAACTCGCTATCTAATATTCTATCCGAAAATACCTGAATTTTTTCGACCAATTCAGTTGCTTTCTTCCATAGCAACGTTTCTTTTACGCCTTGTGGCACGCTCATTTCAAACTCCTTTTGAAAAATTATACGTTTCCATACATTACAATTAGTGTTCCAAGAATTATATCCTAACGTTACACATGTGCGTATTGCCATTTGTCATCACGCCTAACATAGTGGCAACGCTTGACTTAGCCCTATTTGCAAGCACTCTGTTCGTTAAATTTAACTCTTGTAGAATATTAACCAACTTCGCCATGCTTTTTTTGAATTTCCTAATTTCAGCAGCTTCTTCCGAAGATACTCTGCTTTCGATTGAGGATAATCTTATTTTAAGCGCTTCGATGCGGGTGATGCCGAATAGGGACATAATATAAGCTATTCTTTGCTCTTCGGCTTTTCGCAGACCTTTTGCTAGCTCCTCTTGGAAGCTTGTGATTTCTTCGAGCTCTTTGATATTGAATTTAGTGAGTGCCTCTTTTTGTCGTTCGGCGAGCCTCACCATTTCTTGTAGTATCTGTAGCTCGAATTGTAGAAAATTAAACAACTTGGCTAACATCGACCACCACTCCATTGATTTATTTTAAAATTATTCTTCCTTGAATTAACTTTACACCGACCCATTACTATAGATGTCGGCATATTTCTGTACTTTTTTAACATATAATTGAGTTTCTTTAAATGGCGGAACAGCGCCGTATTTGCTAACGTTTCCCGGTCCTGCATTATAAGCCGCAAGCGCTAGTTCTAAATTGCCGTTAAATTTATCAAGCATAAGCCTCAAATATTTTGTTCCGCCCATAATATTTTGGGCTGGATCGTAAGAATTGCTAACGCCCAAATCGCTTGCTGTGCCGTCCATTAATTGCATCAAGCCTTTCGCTCCCACCGAAGATTGCGCTGTTGGTATTCCAGCGGATTCAGCTGTGATTACTGCTTTAATCAAGTGATGAGGCACTTTATATTTTTCGGAAGCGTTAGCGATGATGGATTCGTAATTTGATAGCCGTCTCTGCACTCTGCTCATAAAATCGCCCGATGGAGCAGGGGCAGCAACTTCGCTACGCTGCGCCACTTCCAAAGGCTTGGCTACCGACGTTTGTGGAACAACGGGCGCTATAGGTTGAGAGGTTATGCCTTTGAGTTGCTCGCCGGTAAGGTTAAGATACATTGCTTCTGCTATTCCAATGCCTTTGCCGATTTTAGAAACTTCCTCTGCAAATAGCATATCCGCATAGCCTTCAAGCGTATCGGCGCCAAAATTCATAGCTTCCTCATCTTTTTCTTTGCTCAGCATAGCGGCTTTCATTTGTTTGAGCATTAAATTGACAAAAATAGCTTCAAATCCACGAGAAGCTTTGGCAAATCCAGCTTTATCGCTATCGGATAGGTTTCTGCCCTTTGTGGGAGTGCTATGCAAGCGGGATA
>JAKIZN010000396.1 GCA_022708005.1 Bacteroidota bacterium
TAAGATAGCGTCGTCTGGGAATGATTTTTTGATGGATAGCGCTCCCTTGACATCAATATCGAATATCATCATAGAATCGCCATCTAAAGCCCTGCGAATTTCGCTTTTCATTGTGCCATAATAATTTCCAAATATCTCTTCCCATTCGATAAGCTCATTATTTTCAATCATTTGCTTGAACTCACTCTTGCTAACAAAGTAGTAGTCTTTGCCAGCCTTTTCTAATGGTCTTTTGTCCCTTGTTGTGGCAGATATGGAAAATTCTGCTTTTGGATATAGCCTCATTATATGCCGAGTTACAACGGATTTGCCGCCTCCACTCGGCGCCGAAACAACGATTAATCGCTTTTTATTATTCATTTTATCAAATTTTAATTTATTAGCAGAAAATTAAAAACTTTGCTTGATATTATCCCAATAAATCCTTTAAATTATCCTTGGTTTTAGATAGCGTTTCTTTCATACTTGCGAGCTTTTCTCGCTCATAAGCAACCACATCAGGCGGAGCGTTTTGGACAAACCTATCGTTTGATAGCTTACTTTCAGAGCCTTTGATATTTCTTTCTAACCTTTCGATTTCTTTGTTCAACCGCTCTTTTTCCTTATCCAAATCAATGGCAGACGCAACCACCAAGAATAGCTCTATTTCTCTTACGACAGACGAAATAGCGCCGTCGGGCTTTTCGTGCTGCACATCAACTTTGTAATCTGAAATTTTAGCTAAACCCGATACTACTTGCGAAAGCGACTGGAATAGCTCAAGTTGCTTGCTATCCTTTACGGATATTACAATCGGAACTTTTTGAGATGGCGGTATGCCAACCGATGCTCTGAGCTTTCTGATTTCTTCGACCACAATTTGAATTAAATCAAATTCGCTTTCTATGTCTATCGCTATTTCGCTTTCCTTCGATTCGGGGAATTTTGCTGTGCTGATGCTGCCGCATGAATTGCTTTCGTCGAGCAAATGGAATATTTCTTCTGTGATATATGGCATTACGGGGTGCAGCAGCTTCAATATTTCATTATATAGCTTTATGGCAAAGCACACTGCTTTTTGCTTGTAAGATGCGTCGTTTGATTGATTAATCTGAACTTTAAGTATTTCCACGTACCAATCGCAAAAATCCCTCCAAATGAAATCATACAGTAATTTGGAATACTCTGTAACTCGGAAGTTATCGAGTGCCTCCAATGTTTTTTGTACTGTGGAATTAAATCTCGATAGTATCCATTTGTCCGAAATGCTCATTTCGTCTTGCGAAAGCGTTTCGCCGTTTGAACTGCCGCCTACTTCCTCTAATTTCATTAAAATAAATCTTCCAGCGTTCCAAATTTTATTGGCGAAATTTCTGCCAATTTCAATTGAAGACACATCTTGCTGCACAACATCTACGTCGAGCCTGACATCTTGTCCCAATGGAGCGAGAAAAAGCATTGTAAAGCGAACTGCATCGGCGCCGTATTTGTCTATTATATTTAATGGATCTGGCGAATTGCCAAGCGTTTTCGATAGTTTTCTGCCTTGTCCATCACGAATTGTGCTGGTAAAATAAACGTGTTTGAAAGGTATAGTATTTTTGAAATGCACGGTTGCCATTATCATTCTTGCCACCCAGAAGAAAATAATATCTGGAGCAGTAACGAGCAAATCAGTA
>JAKIZN010000397.1 GCA_022708005.1 Bacteroidota bacterium
CTTTGCTTTACTTCTGGATGCTAAATTTAAGCATTAGAACCAATTTGATTAAAAAGAAAATAGGAGATTGATATGGAGCAATTTTTGCACGACAACTCAATTTTTATAGTTCTAACTATCGTTGCTGTAATACTCGCAGGCATATTCGCCTATATGTTTGCAATAGATAGGAAAATTACTAAGCTCGAAAAAACTATTGCAGACGAGCTCGAAAGTATAGATAAAATATAAAGATTTATAGCTAAATTAGCTTGAGGTATAACCAAAAATGTCGGACAGAGAGCGACTACTCAAAGAAGAAATAGCAAGATTAAGGCATAAAATTCTCGTAATGGAAGATAATTTTAACGAAGTTTTAGCTAATGCCGATATGGCTGTGATAGAAACTCGAGGCGACATGAGGATTATAAACGCCGACGGAGCCATAGATACGATTTTCCAAGAAGCCATAGATTTTCTTGAGCGAGGCGAAAGCCTATTGACAGTCGTATATAAAACTACCCATAACACAAGGACAGCAAACAAGGACATATACGGCAAAAGCGACAACATCGAAACGATAGAAGACACCGTCGAAAAATTTGTCGAAGGCACGCTTGAAGAAAAAATCATACGCATTGTAGGCGAAAAAGAAACTGGCGAAGTATTCTTGCTGCTTTGGAAGATAACGCGTAAAGGCGATAGATTTAAGTCATTTTTTAGAATTATCCCAACCAATACGATTATCCAAGCAACTGCCGATAAGCATAGAGATGAAATCAACTATATGCAAAAATTAATTCGCGATACAATGAACCTGATAGACGAAGGCGTGGTGCAACTAAACGAGAAAAATAAGATTATTTATATGAACAACTCTGCTAAAAGATTTTTCTTCGGCGAAAATATAGGTATGCTCAGAAAAGCACCTGTCGAAGGTCGTTATTTTCAGGAAATCCTTGTAAATGATTCAAGCGACGAGGTTAGGCAGAGAATTGACAGCCTTTTTAACTGTCTTGAGACAAGAAAGCCTGTTGCTTATTCAATGAAAAAGAACGAGAATGAAGTAGTATTCCAAATTTTCCCACATTTTGACCACAAAAGGCAGCTTGACGGCACAATCACTATAATCAAAGATGTAGCCAATATTTTTTCGAGTAGCGATAGCAATAAACAAAGAATTGAAAAGCTATCGGAAGCGTTAAAGCATTATTCGACTGCGGCGAAAAACGCTGAAGATAGAGTTGCCGAGCTGGAAAATAATCATAAATGGCTTACAAGCAAAAATGCGGAATATCAATCTGCTGCCCAATCTGCTTATGCGATTTTAGAAAGTATGCCTGCGCCAATCGCTATTCTTTCTCTGCCCTCGCGGAAATTTGAATTCGTAAATACTGCATTTGTTAGAAAATTTTCGCTCACAAAAGAGCAAGTTAAAGGCAAAACCGATGATGAGCTTTTTGCTAAAGAAGACGCTGAAGTTTTTTCGTCAAAAACATTCGAATCTATCGACACGCTCAAAACCATAAAAATTTCTACTCCTAACCACTATGTAAAGCAATCAGTTTTGACAAATGCTCGCAACAAGCCAACAAATTTAATCAGGCTATTTTTATAGAGCCAAATTGTAACGAACCCGAAGGGTTCAAATGTTTGTAGTAATGAATAATCAGCGAG
>JAKIZN010000061.1 GCA_022708005.1 Bacteroidota bacterium
CTCGCCGATAACGTCAATAATATCGGCTTGCAATTTCACTTGCTCTATGGTTGCATCAGAAATTCTCATCGCTAAATTATCGACGCTTTTTTAACAACTGAATTATCATTGCACTCATCAAGCAATAATTTAAGCGTTTTCTTGAAAATCGGATGAACGTAATCGGGCGAAATTTCGACCGCTGGCACTAAAACAAATCTTCTATCTTGCAAACGGCTATGCGGAACAGTCAAATCGTCGCTTTTAAAAATATGGTCGCCAAAAAATAAAATATCTATATCAATTTCCCGCTCCGTCCATCTTTCGCGCTCTTGCCTGCCAAGCAATTTTTCAATAGATTTCACAAATTTTAAGCACTCTGCTAATCCCATATTGGTATAGCCCGACACAACTAAATTTAGAAACCAAGGCTGTTGGCTATGTCCGACAGGTTCAGTTTCGTATATAGAAGAAATTTTGCTGATAGCTATTAATCCATCTTTCGCAAGCAGCAATATAGCTTTTTCGATAGTGCCTTTTCTATCGCCGAGATTTGCCCCAATTGAAAATAGAATAAAGGTTCTATCACTCATATTGAGATGTTCGTTCAATTGTATGCTCGGCTTCGACATATTCAGTGAAATTTCTCAAAGGTACAGACATTTTTCTGATTTTAACGGTTGATTTTTGCAAATGGTCATATTTTTCCATAAGCATATTTGCAATTTCGCTCGCTAAAGTTTCGATTAAGTTATAGCTTTCTTCGGAAATAATATCTGAAACTGTATCTATTGCGTCTTCATAATTCACTGCATATTTGACACCGTCGTTGATAATAGCGTTAGTAGCGTCGTAATATAATTCGAGATCAACTTCATATTTGCCGCCAATTTCTTTTTCAGATGGCTTAACGCCGTGGAACGCAAAAAACTTAACGCCTTTAACGCTTAGCTTTGTCAAGTGTGTTATTTTCATTTTTTACTTCGATTTCGTAAAACAAAATTGCAAATTAATAGGTTTTTGCTATCTTTGCAAATTATAAATAATTTAAAATGTAAAATGAAAATATTGGTTGTCAATTGGCAGTGTATAGCTAATCCGTTCGGAGGCGGCGCCGAAGTTCACTTTCACGAAATTTTCAAAAGAATAGCAGCTAAAAATCATCAAGTTGTGCTGCTCGCTTCAATGTTCGACGGAGCAAAGCCTTATGAAATAATAGATGGGATTGAAGTTTATCGAGTGGGCAGTCGAAGTTTTTTTAATTTCCACGTTAAAAAAAATGTAAAGAAATTAGATGAGAAATATAATTTTGATATAATTATCGACGATATTAATAAAATTCCGTTCTATATGCCAAGATATGTGAAAAAGCCATTTTTGGCAATTAGCCATCACTTTTTTGGTACGAGTATATTTCGGGAAGCGAGTTTGCCCGCGGGCATGTATGTTTTGATAGCCGAATATTTGATGAAATTTATATATCGCAAAAGCCCTTTTGCAGTTGTTTCGCAAAGCACGCTTGACGAATTTGTCGAAAAAGGCTATGATAAAAAATATTTTTCGATTATACAAAACGCCATTGACGTCGATAAATTTGAGTTCAAAGTAGGCGAAAAAGAGTCTGCTCCAACTGTTGCATATTTTGGCAGGCTAAAGAAATATAAGAGCGTGGATCATTTGCTTCGAGCCTTCGCCATTGTCAAAAAAAGCGTTCCTGATGCAAAGCTCCACATACTTGGTCGCGGCGATTTCCGCCCCGCTTTAGAAAAATTAGCGAAAGAACTTGGCATTGAAGACGCGACTACATTTTTCGGCTTTGTGTCGGAAGAAGATAAAGTTTTGCTGCTATCAAGGGCTTGGTGTGTGGTTAATACTTCGATGAAAGAAGGCTGGGGCATAACTAATATCGAAGCGAATGCCGCTGGCACTCCAGTTATTTCTGCAAACTCGCCCGGTCTGCGGGATTCCGTGAAGGTTGGGCAATCTGGTATGCTGTATAAATATGGCAATATAGAAGAATTGGCTGATGCTATAAAAAGCTTGATGCTTGATAATGCTTTGCTGAACGAGCTTTCCGAAGGCTCTGTTGCGTGGGCGAAAACATTTAGCTGGGATAAATCTGCAAGCGAAATGCTAGAACTGATTGAAAAAATAGTCGGCGATAGTGCTACTTGATACCTTTTTGGTATGCTTTGGGATTTATACCAAATTTGTCGCGAAAGTCGCGAGATAAGTGCGCGGGACTGCTAAAGCCAAGTTTATAAGCTATTTCTGTAATTGTCAATCCTTTTTCGAGCAATGATTTAGCTTCGTCGAGTCGCTTTTCACGAATGTAGCTAAATACAGTGCTGCCAAAAACTTTTTGGAATGCTTTGTTTAGCTTTGTGTGCGTCATGCCGATGGATTCAGCCATTTGCGTTAGGGACGGCAAATTAGCGTAATTTTGTCTAATGAATCGTTCCAATTCTTCTACTTTTTTAATATCTTCGCGGCTAATTGGTATGGCGACCCTATCGGAATAATCCTCAGAAATTTGCGAAATTATATGCGTCATAAGTTCGAGCGATTTAGCTTCCAAAAACATTTTTCGTGGCGAACCAGAGAACATATTTGCTATTATTTGATTGCATGACATATTCATTAGTGGGTTCATTCTGCTTGTCAAGATGAACGGAGCGGAACTTTGCGACCATATAGCGTTATAGAGCAGTTCGGGGAAATCGGGTATTTCTTGATATACAAACTGCCGTAAATATTCTGGCGAAACGTGCAGCGAGACTACTTTTAGCGGCTCGCTACCGGATATTCGCATCGTTCCAGAAGTATTGGGCAGGCAAAATACAGCGCTGCTGCCCGAGCTAATTTCAAGAAAACTTGCGAAGCCAGATGTTTGGCTAATTTCAATATTCATTTTGCCCGATAGGCAAAACGCAAATTCAAGCGGGGCGTTATCGATAGAAAAGTTTACCGATATATTTCTTTTGAGCTTGTATTCATTGACTATTAGCTTAAGTCCGTCGCGAAGTTCCACTTCTTCTTTAAAGCCTTTTTTTAATTTTTCCGATATAGAAAAAAGCGGAAAGCCTTTTAGAATTTCGCCTAATTTCCCAGCTTTAAGGTCTACCGAAAATTTATAATCGTCCATAGTCTTCTCAAAACAAATATTCTTGTTTGAATCACGATTCTCAAGATTAAAGGATTAACAAGATGGTCTTGCCTGCTATTCAATTTTCTTCCTTCTTATCATAGTAATCATATAATCCTGAAAATCCTGATTCTGACTGTAAAAATAGATGTCCTACACCTCGAAGGTGTAGGACATCTGGGGAAATATGCATTCTCGTTTGTTACCTTATGTAAAACGAATTTAGCTAAAAGTTCGCGCCTTTCATTGTGTCTGCTGGCACTAAAGAACCCTCGTTATCGCCTTTTGAGCGAGGAATACTCGAAATACCGCTTACTATTACCCACTTGTCTTTTTCTCTTCTCAAAGTGCGGGCTACGCGAAGCTGGTGAGTAGCCTCAGAATTTTTCTTTTTAACGTATAACTGCACTCCATAAATAATTGATGCAAAGTTAGCGTTTGGATCCATCTCAATAAATACATCGTAAGGTTCGCCGTACTTTGTAACGTCATATTCTTCCCACTGTTGCAACATTTTTTGCTTGTATTCGGTAAATGAAGTGATAACTTCGCCCGAATCAGTACCAAAGAACCTAACCTCTCCCGCGAGCGTCGGAATCATAGCACTAAAATCTTTTCTATTGGACGCTGCGTGGTAATCTTTTATAACTGCTAAAATATTTGCTTTCTCCAACTTGATCCTTTCTGGTGAAAGGTAGTGCGATTCTCCTTGGCAAGAAATAAATAGCAGTACAATAACTGACAGAATAGGTATTAACTTCTTCATAAAGACTCCTGCATTAGAATTAATCATTTTCCATATTAACACTTTTACTGCCTAAAAGTTACAAAATTTTTATAGAATTTCAAAACATTTTTAGCAATTATAGTGTTTAATAAAAACATTTTTTGCTCAAATATAAAGATTAATAATTGCGATTTTTATTGTAATCAGCGGGAAAAATTAAGTAATATTCTGATATTTTATAGAATTTTGTATAGATAAGAAATTTTTAGAAGCAAATAAATCCCAAAAAATTGGATTTATTTTAATCTCGAAAGGATTTGATGTTTGCAAAAAAATAATGCAATAGGAGCTTTCCTATTATCTATTCGCTGTTTCCCAGATGTCCTACACCTTCGAGGTGTAGGACATCTTAAAACCAAATTGTAACGAACCCAAAGGGTCCAAATGTTTGTAGTAATGAATAATCGGCGGTTTATACGACTCCGTAGGAGTCGCATTGGGTTAACATTATACGACTCCGTAGGAGTCGCATTGGGTTAACATTATACGACTCCGTAGGAGTCGCATTGGGTTATGCAATCTTATTTTCTACAAACATCAAATCCCTTCGGGATTAAACCCAAATAATGTATTAGAAACCTTTTGATACAGCCCCATCTGGAAAACACTAACGTTCTCGTTTGCCAATGAACTATTTTAGCCCTATTCCATATCTTCTATGAGCTTAACTCCAATGTCAATAGCTCCATCTAAGGCAGTCCCTTTAGGCTGAACAAGTTCGAGCCCAGCATAATTATTAATTTCGGTAGTAAGTAATTGAGCTAAAAGCGTATTAGCTTCGATTATTCCACCCATCATAGCCACTTTTACTTTTTTTGATTTATACTCAGGCAAAAGCGCCACCGGCAGTTCAAGCAAGTGCTTAGCTGCTCTTTGTATAATATCCAAACTTACTTTGTCGCCCTCTACGGCGCATTCCATGACAACCGGAGTAAGGTTGTGGTATTCAAAAGAGCGGTCGTGATATGCTTTAACGATTGTTCGCGGCTCTTTAAGGTCTATGCTTGGCGAGAACTCTTTTATTCTATTTGTTATTTTTGTTGCTTCTCCGCGTCCGTCGAGTGCCCTTACTACTGCGGTTAAGCCTTCTCTGCCTATCCAAGCGCCGCTGCCTTCGTCGTCGAGTTCTATGCCCCAGCCGCCGCAACGCACTAACTTATCTTTTCCAACTCTGCCAAGCCCGATAGAGCCTGTGCCGACAATTGTTATTATACCTTCTTTGCCGCCGAAAGCACCTTCTAAAGCTAACTCCGCGTCGCTTGTAACTACTAAATCGTTGAACTTCACCCCTTGCGCTCTGCCGAGTGTTTTCAGCAATTGGGCAGATCTTTTCTTCTCTTCTTCGAGCCATACTCCAGCCAGCCCGACCACAACTGCGTCAAGCTCCGAAGTCTCAATTTCCGCTTTATTGCATAATTCCATAATTACATTTAACGTTCTCTCGCAGGATTCGCCAACTCCCACTGAACCTATTCTTGAAGTACCACTTTTAGCCTGCGATATGATTTTCCCTTCTCTTACTAATATGCCTCGTGTGTGAGTGCCTCCGCCGTCGATGCCAATTATAGTATACTCATTATTTAAAGCCATAAAATAACCTTGATTCAATTATAAAAAATCGCTTTGCAAACAACAATTACTATGCCACTTTGTCCTAAATATTTTTTATTTATTATCATTAAAAACAGCATTTTTCTATTATTAACGATTTACCCTAAAACTCATTTTTTGCACTTTGCCATGCTCTAACTTATCTAAATAATTTGTAATTTTAAGATTGTTTGATTTGCAATTTACGAATTTATTGCGATATGATAGATAAAAAGTTATTTGAAATAGATGAACTTAGCGATATTACAATTCGCGGAGCCAGAGAACACAACCTAAAAGATGTTTCGCTCGATATTCCGAGAGAAAAATTAGTTGTGATTACCGGGCTATCTGGTTCGGGGAAATCCACTCTTGCATTCGATACTCTCTACGCAGAAGGGCAGCGGCGCTATGTCGATTGCCTATCTCAATACGCTAAGCAGTTCATTGGAGTAATGAAAAAGCCGGAAGTTGATGCTATCGAAGGGCTTTCGCCTGCTATCTCCATTGAACAAAAGACCATAAGCCATAATCCGCGCTCGACAGTTGGAACAGTAACGGAAATATACGATTATCTTAGGTTGTTATATTCTAAAATAGGTACTCAATATTGTGTAAAATGCAATATTCCAGTTGTTCAGCGCTCCGACGAGCAGATAAAAAACGATATTCTCACTCGATATAACGGCAAAAGAATATCTATATTAGCTCCGCTTATACGAGGCAGAAAAGGCATCTATAAAGAGCTATTCCAGCAGCTTCTTGCCAACGGATTTACAAAAGCAAGGGTAAACGGCTCGATATATCAACTGCACGAGTCGCTCACTACAAGCCGATACAAGCAACAAGATATAGATTTGTTGGTAGATAGGTTTAGCGTCGAAGATTCGCAATTCCAAAGGCTTTCCGATTCTTGCGATATAGCATTGAAATATGGCGAAGGCATATTAATAATTAGCGATAGCGCTGCATCTATCTCGCAAGATGAACTATTTTCTACGCTGAGCACTTGCCCTGAATGCGGCAGTTCCTATCAGAGTTTATCGCCAAATATGTTTTCGTTCAACTCGACTTACGGCGCCTGCCCAACATGCGGCGGAGTGGGCGAAATATTCGCTTTTTATCCCGATAGCGTCGTGATAAATGGCGAGCTTTCTATAGAAGATGGAGCTTTGGGAATTTTCAATAAGAGCGAAGAGCCTCTTTTATACGGAATTTTGATAGATGTTTGCGATGAAAATAAAATTTCAATACACAAGAAATGGAATGATCTCAGCAGCGAAGAGCAAGACTTTTTGATGTACGAAAAATATTCGTTCAAAGGCGAAGCGTTGCGAAAGAAATACTTTTTCATACTTAATGGGACATTTGAAGGAATAATTGAAACGCTTGAGCGGCGGCGACTCGTGGTAGATGGCATAGCCAATAAGCGAATGTATGAAAATTATATGGATAGCCGCGTTTGCCATAAGTTCAACGGCGGTAAATTAAAAGAAGAAAATTTGCACGTGCTTGTAGCTGATAAAAATATTAGCGAAATAACATCACAAAATATTCCAAAAGCAAGAGAATTTTTTGTGAAATTAAATAAGGAAATGTCCAAACGCCACTCTGCGATAGCGAATGTAGTGGTAAAAGAAATCATCACTCGGTTAGAATTTTTGGAAAATGTAGGGCTGTCATATCTAACGCTGTCGCGACCTGTGAGAACGCTCTCGGGCGGGGAAACTCAGCGAATACGGCTTGCTTCGCAAATTGGCTCGCAGCTTGTCGGGGTTATGTATGTATTGGACGAACCGAGCATAGGGCTGCACCAACATGATAATTACAAATTAATCAATTCGCTAAAAAAACTCCGCGATTTGGGCAATTCCGTGATAGTGGTCGAACACGACAAGGCAATGATAGAGGAGTCTGACTACATTATCGATTTAGGACCAGGAGCGGGCATACACGGCGGCGAAGTTGTGCTATCCGCTTTAATCAAAGATTTGCCCAAGCTGACTAATGGAAGGGTTGAAAATTCGCTCACGGCACAGTATATAAAAAATATGAAAAGAATTGAAGTGCCAAAGCAAAGGGGCGTTCCAAACGGCAAGAGGCTGCTCCTATCGGGCGCTACGGGCAATAATCTAAAAGATGTATCGCTTGATTTGCCATTGGGCTTATTCATTTGCGTTACGGGAATGAGCGGTTCGGGCAAATCTTCGCTAATAAATCATACGCTATATCCAATTTTGTCTAATCACTTTCTTAGAACTAATATAAAACCATTGCCATATAAGAAAATCGAAGGGCTTGAGAATATAGATAAAGTGGTAGAAGTAGACCAATCGCCAATAGGCAGAACTCCGCGGTCTAACCCTGCGACTTATACAGGGCTTTTCACTCAGATTAGGGACTTTTTCACGATGCTGCCAGAGGCAAAAGTTCGCGGGTATAAAGTTGGCAGATTTTCGTTTAACGTCAAAGGTGGGCGCTGCGAAGAGTGCGAAGGCGCGGGATTGAAAAAAATTGAGATGAACTTTTTGCCCGATGTGTATGTATTATGCGATACCTGCAATGGCAAACGATATAATGACGAAACGCTACAGGTTCGCTATAAGGGTAAATCCATATCCGATGTTCTCGAGATGACAGTCGAAGAAGCCAATCAGTTTTTCTCCGAAATACCTAAAATCAAGAAAA
>JAKIZN010000398.1 GCA_022708005.1 Bacteroidota bacterium
CGATTTCAGCTCAAACCTGCTCACAAGGCTTGTGGTGTGCCGACCTTTGCCCGAGCTTTCGCTTACTTCGAGCACTTTTTGTATTTCGCGACCAAATATTTTATTCAACAAAGACGATTTGCCAACGCCCGACGCACCTGCAAATACTATATCTTTGTCTTTTAAGAACTCAAATAGCTCGGGAAGCCCGCTGCCGTCGAATATCGAAATTGGGAAAATTGGGATATGCAAATTGCGATAAATATCAAAAATATCATTTATATCGTCGAACTCGACAAGGTCTATTTTATTGATGCAAATAGCTGGCTGCAAATCGCCCAACATCGCCGCTACTAAAATCCTATCGATTAAGCGAAAATTTATACTCGGATCGAGCACGGACGAAAATATTAAAACGTAGTCAATGTTAGAAGCTATTACATGCTCACGGTTTTTATTTGCTGGATCTATGCGTGAGAGTTTGCTTTTTCTTTTTATTACTTCAATAATAGCTCCGCTAAGTTCAGAACTATCGCCAGATTCGCTTAAAACAAATTTAACTTCATCGCCGCAGGCAACAAGAGTTGCGGACTTGTGTGGCGAAATAATCGCGCCCGCGAGAAAGCAATCGACTTTATTTATTTCATTTGCAGAATTTTTATATTGAACTGTATATACTTTGGGTTTTATTTCTATAACTTTTCCAATAATGGCATTTTCAGCGGTTATTCCAGTATTTTTAACAAGCGTTCGATTCAGAGATTTGCTCTTTCTAATATTTTCTTTTTTTATAAAATCAATATTTTTTGTGTAACTCATAATTTTTATTAAAATTTGCTTTTTATTTTGTTCTAAATGCCTTATTTTGCAATTATCAAATTAGTAAATTTTCAATTAATGATAGCAAAAATAAAGTAAATCTGCAAAATAAATGAAGGAATGCAAATGAAAAAAGATTTCCTTAATGGCACTATTACTGCAATAGTTACTCCTTTTAAAAGTGATTTATCGATTGATTTCGACTGCTTTAAACGATTATTAGACTTTCAAGCAGAAAATGGAGTCGATGGAGTTGTCGTAAGTGGCTCTACTGGCGAAGCTGCCACTCTCACGCCAAAGGAGCGGATGTCGCTTGTCATAACAGCTGTGGAGCATATCGGCAAAGATATTAGCGTTATTGCTGGCACTGGCTCGAACGACACGAAAGCAAGCATCGATATGACTTTGGTGGCAAAAGAAGTTGGTGCCGATGCTGCTTTACTTGTGGCGCCGTATTATAATAAGCCGAGCCAAGAAGGCTTATACAACCACTTTGCCGCGATTGCCGAATCGGTTGATTTGCCCCAGATTTTGTATAATGTGCCGGGGCGCACTGCTGTCAATATTTTGCTTCAAACGCAATTGAAGTTAGCAAAAGACTTCAAAAATATCGTTGCAACGAAAGAAGCATCAGGCGATTTGGAGCAAATTACCGAAATCATTAAATTTGCACCGAAGGGCTTTACTGTGCTATCAGGCGACGATTCGCTAGCGCTGCCGATTATTTTATTCGGCGGAAAGGGAGTTATATCTGTAATTTCAAACTATGCTCCTAAGCTATTTTCCTCGCTTATAGATCTAGCGCTTGATGGCGAATATCAAAGTGCTGCCTCGATTCAGC
>JAKIZN010000399.1 GCA_022708005.1 Bacteroidota bacterium
GACCCCATCTATGATATGAAAAGGCTGCATCAAAAGATAGCGTTGGGACATCGACAGATGTTAAGTCGAGCGGTGGCGATATCATCTCTTCCGCCACTCCCATATTGTTAAAAAGCGCTATTGTATTGAACATCATCATATAGTTATCGTCTGTATCATAGAACGTATAAGAGTGCATCCAAGTAAAATTATTTCCCGATGGAACAACTTCCCAGTTTTCTAAAAAAGCATCATAATCTTCAAAAATTTCTAAGAAAGGAAGCGGCTCCCCGTGCCCTTGATAAACAAAGCATGTGAGCGAATCGAAAAGTCTTGGAGCAAGTTCTTCGTCATTGATTTTAGTAACATATAGATATAATTTTTGGCTGCCGCTCTTATCAAATTGCACTTCGCCCAAGTTGAATCCCGTAAATTTGAAAGCTTTGGCTTCACCAGCCCATTCATAAGTGCCAATAAAATCATTGTCTTGGTCGTAAAGTGTAAAAGTAGCATTTTGGAGAGGTTCGTCGGAATAATTTCTAAAAAATATAGTTGGATGGATTGAGCCATCGCAAGAGAATTTTTCTGCGTCAAATCTAATTGCTTCCGCATCGGCTAAATCTGCAAGAGGCATATCAAAAAATGAAAATGCTATAGACATTATTTGAGTTGGCGGCAGAGTATGCCCCATATTTCCCACTCCAAGACCTGCTGCTTCGCAGTCATTTTCCATAAGTCTTCTTAACAAAGAATCGCAAACAAGTCTATACGCAAAATCTGCATCACCCCAAAGAACAACTATTGGAACTTTACTCGCATTGGAATAGTTAAATAGTTCTGTGTTGTGGAAATCGTAGTAGCCCTGTATAGCTGGAGTATTCAGCAATAATCCCTTGTATTTTTCTGGCGACCTCAGCCCGATTACTGCGGCGCTCCTTCCGCCAAGTGAGAACCCCTGCAAAATAATATTCGATTCATCAATGTTGTAATTTTCTTTCATGTATTCAATTGCTTCGTCGATAAACAGTTCATCACCTTCTGGTGCTAAAAAGTCTTTTGCTTCATCAGAGCCGCCATCAGGAAAAGCGAATATCGTATTGGGCGATGCATCTTGCCATTTGAGATAGTTAATTAGTGCATCGCGATAGTTTACACTATTATCGCCCGCCCCGTGCAAACCAACAATTAACTTATATGCGTTTTCGCTATTGTAATCACTTGGTACATAGCAGGAAAGTAATCTACTTTCGCCAGCGAACTGCAACGTTACACTAAAACTACCTTTTTGCTGCGCAACTGCGCTAACACTAAAAGCGGAAATGAATAAGAAAAGACAGAAGAATACATTTTTTTTCATGAAACACCTATTAAATGACTAATAAAAAAACTTATTTTTTGCTATGCAAATATAAACAAAAAAAACTGTTTGCAACAACTTACGCTCTACTTTATCTCAAATAATTCAATAGAAGCTCTAACTAATTACGTCTTTAGGCAAGGAGGCATGCCTCCTTGTCTTTTTGTCAGAATCATGATTTTCAGGATTAGAGGATTAGCGTGATAATTTTCGTCAGCAATTCAATTTTCTTCCTTTCTTATCTTGATAATCATATAATCTTGATAATCCTGATTCTGACTGTAAAAATAGATGGGGCT
>JAKIZN010000062.1 GCA_022708005.1 Bacteroidota bacterium
GCATTGGGTTATGCAATCTTATTTTCTACAAACATCAAATCCCTTCGGGATTAAACCCAAATAATGTATCTGAACCCTTATGAGACAGCCCCTTATTTTGACTGTCAGAATCAGGATTTTCAAGATTATATGATTACCGGGATAAGAAAGGAAGACATTGAATAGTGGACAAAATAATCTTGTTAATCCTTTAATCCTGAGAATCGTGATTCAGACAAATAGACAAGAGGGCTGCTCCCCTTGCCTAAAAACATAGTCAAGTAGAATTTCTAATGAATTATTTGAAATTATTCTGTCCGCTAATAGATGCCGCTTATTGCTTTTTTCTCAGTATATAAGCGCATTCAAGCGAAAAGAAATCTTTGATAAAAGGTATTTTGGAAATTGCAGTGATTCTGATGGCTGGCAATCCAAATTTCATTTTGAAAACGGGGCGCAAAAGATAATAATCCTCACGAAAAATCTCGTATCCCGCTTTTATAGCCGCAGTTTTGAGTTTTTTAGCAGTAAGTTTTATAGTCTGCAAACGCTTCACTTCGCCAATATCATTTGCCCTGCCCGAGCGAATTAGCCGATGGAAAATAAAATTAGGAAGCAAATGTATGTATGGCAATTTGGTTAAAAAATTCCCCGCAAGGGTATGCTGATGCCCGCCGTAAGGCGAATAATAAGGCGGAAAAGTAATGAATAGCACTGCATTTGGCTTTAAT
Source organism: Bacteroidota bacterium (assembly GCA_022708005.1). Lineage (GTDB taxonomy): Bacteria > Bacteroidota > Ignavibacteria > Kapaibacteriales > UBA2268 > JAKIZN01. The sequence goes on from JAKIZN010000062.1 coordinate 711, forward strand.
ATTTCGCTAATATTTTTTAGCGCCAAATAAGTATCGTCCAAATGCTCAATAACATCGCGAAGCATAGCTATATCAAAGGAGTTTCGCCATTCTTCCTTAGTCGGTTCGCTCAAAATATTGTGCAGTGAATATTCCACATTCAGCTCCGCCACCTTAGATATTGCTTCGCCTGCGATAATTCGAGATTCCGCTATATCCGTCCCCAATCCATACGCTGCGCCTGAGGCAAGCATAGAATGAAGCACCCCGCCTTCTGCCGAGCCAATTTCGCAAACGCGGTAGCCTTTTTTGAAACAAGAATACTTCTCTAAATATGGGATTATGCTATCTTTGCCGAGTTCGTATTGATATTGCCAATAATATTTGTTTGCAGGATGAATATCGCTATTCTGAACCAATTCTATAATTTTATCAATCATTATCTTTTTAAATAGAATATTTTTTTATAAATTAGGCATTGCCAAAATAAAAAAAACGAAAACTATTATAAATAATTGCCAAATTTATGAAAATAGCATATTTATCCACGTTTTACCCGTATCGCGGCGGAATAGCACAATTCAATGCGGCGCTGTATCGCTCATTTCAGAAATCTTATCAAGTGCAGGCGTTTACATTTCTTAGGCAGTATCCTAATATGCTTTTCCCCGGCACTTCTCAATTTGTCCAAAAGGACGATGTTGTCGATAAAATTGAAGCGATTAGAGTGCTCGATACAATCAATCCTATTGGATACCTGCGCGCTGCCAACAAAATTAAAAGCTATGAGCCAGACCTATTTATTACAAAATATTGGATGCCATTTTTTGCTCCTTCGCTGGGCACAGTTAGCAAGAATCTGAGCAGTTCGACAGTCAAAATATCTATATTGGATAACGTTATTCCCCATGAAAAGCGGGCTGGCGACTTGACTTTTACCAAATATTTTCTCAATCATACCGATGCTTTTGTCGTAATGAGCGACACCGTTAAAGATGATTTGCTATCGTTAAAGCCTAACGCAAAGCATATCAGCCATATCCATCCGCTGTATAATCATTTCGGCAACAAAATTGAGCAAAAAATTGCCCGCGATAAGCTGAATTTGCCATTCGATAAAAAAATACTGCTATTTTTTGGATTTATTCGTGATTATAAAGGGCTCGACATACTGCTCGAAGCAATGAAAGAGCTGGGCGATGATTATCATTTGCTCATAGCGGGCGAATCCTACGGCAGTTTTGATAAATATGATAAATTGATTGAAAGCTTTGAAATTGAGCATAAAGTAACCAAACACGTTCGCTATATCGCCGATAACGAAGTGCCACTTTGCTTTTCGGCTGCCGACGCTTGCATATTGCCGTATCGCTCCGCTACTCAAAGTGGCATTACTGCTATTGCATATCATTTCGATGTGCCAATGATTGCTACAAATGTCGGAAGTCTAAAAGAAATGATTGAGCCAAACCAGACTGGATTTTTGGTAGAGCGTCCCGACCCAAAACTTATAGCCGATGCTGTAAAGGAAGTATTTTCTGGCTATTTACTCGACCAATACAAGGCAAATATAAGTAAATATAAATCAATAGCTTCGTGGGATAGCTTGTCTCGCGCGATAGTTGATTTATGCCATGAAGTGGCAACAGAAAAGGCAGCAGAAAATAGCAAGAAAACTAAACTTTTATAGAGAGCTTTTTAGCAATGAACAAACTTTCAGCAGTTTTAATTGTAAAAAATGAAGAAGCAAATATTGCTAAATGCCTTGATGCTATTAGCTTTGCAGACGAAATAATTGTTCTCGATACTGGCTCAAATGATAACACAGCTGATATAGCTAAAAGCAAGGGCGCAAAGGTGCATCACCAAAGCAAGTGGCAAGGATTTGGCGATGCGAAGCGCCAAGCCGTCTCGAAGGCTGAAAACGATTGGATACTCTCGATTGACGCCGATGAAATTGTTAGCAACGATCTAGCCGATAAAATAAAATCTATACTCGAAGAACCAAAATATAGCTTATATAGAATTAAAAGAAAATCATTTTATCTCGGAAAGTTAATAAACCACTGCGGTTGGCAAAATGATTACCCTAAAAGGCTTTTTGATAGAAGAGTAGCGAATTTTAATGATAAAACTGTGCACGAATCAGTCGTTGGAAACTGCGAAATTGGCACAATCGATGAGCCAATTTTTCATAATACTTATCCTACAATTTCTTCCCACATCCAAAAAATTGATTTTTATTCGGAACTTGCCGCAAATAGCTCTGCAAAGAAGAATGTTTCTTTCCTTCGCATTTTTATTGAAGCGTCGCTAAAGTTTATTAAAATGTATCTATTTAAACTTGGATTTCTCGATGGAAAAGCTGGATTTGCGCTTTGTTCGATGTCGTCGTTTGGTGTGGCGATAAAATATTTGAAAATAAAAATGAAGTCAAATTGAGCGTGAAAGTAATACATATAGATTCAGAAATGACTTGGCGCGGTGGGCAGCAGCAAGCCTTTTACCTTTATGACGCTATGATAGCAAAAGGCTACCAAACTGCTTTTTTTACTCCAATAGGTTCAGCACTCACAGAAAAACTAAAGGGAAAAAACTTGCCCGTCAATGAAATTTCAATGAACGGCGAAATAGATTTTACAGCAGCAAAAAAAATAGCGAAATTTGCGAAGCAGCATAATTTCGATATACTGCATTGCCACTCATCTCATAGCTTGTCGGTGGGCATTATGGCGAGCTACTTCAATAAAAAGTTGAAATTGGTAGCTTCTCGCAGAGTTGATTTTCGCATTAAGCGAAATTATCTCAATGACTTAAAATATTTAAATAAATCATTAAAGAAAATTATCTGCATTTCTGAAGCCATCAAGCAAATATTGCTCGATGCCGGGCTGCCCGAGAGCAGGTTAGCCGTGATAAGAAGCGGAATAGATTTGAATAAGTTTATAAATGCCAATCCATTAGAAATAGTTGATAAGCTATCTTTGCAGAATAAATTTGTCATTGGCACTGTTGCTGCAGTCGAAAGAGAGAAAAATTATCCGCTCTTGCTCGAAGCCGCGAAATTAGTCCAAAATTCCGGCGTAGAAGCGGTTTTCGTTGCAGTTGGTGATGGCTCGTTGCTGCAAGAGATGCAGCAAAAAGCCATGCAACTTGAGCTAAAAAATTTCTATTTTGAAGGCTACCGGACTAATATTGGCGATTATCTCAAAGCATTCGATGTGTTTGTTTTGCCTTCCAAAAAAGAAGGCTTGGGCACGTCAATTTTAGATGCAATGTCTGTTGGACTACCGATTATTGCCTCGAATATTGGCGGTATACCCGAAGCAGTCGAAAATGGCAGCAATGGTATTTTGATAGACCCAAGCAATCCCGTAATGCTTGCAAAATCTATAATTAGCTTAATAGATGCTCCAGAAAAAAGAAAGGCTTACGGAGCGGCGTCGCTTGAACTTGTGCAAAAGTTCGATATTAATAACACAATCAACTCCAATATTGAGCTGTACAAAGAAATATTGGCGGAATAATGAAAATTTTAGTAATACAAACAGCATTTATCGGCGACTTAATAATGATCACGCCAATATTCAAAGCATTGAAGGAAGTTTATCCTGAAGCCGAAATTCACGTACTTGCCATACCTTCTTCTGCAATAATATTAAAGCACAATCCCTATATAAATAAAATCTTTACGTTTGATAAAAAGTCTGGCATTTTTAGAAAAATTCATAGCTTTTTTAAAATTCTATCCACTTTCAGAAAAAACAAATATGATATAGCAATATCGTTGCAAAATTCAATAACAAGCTCCTTGCTAATGCTGCTTGCAGGGATTAAGCGAAGAATTGGCAGCAGGCGAATGAAGCTGCTTACTGATAAAGTAATAATTCCCAAAGGCTTGCATAATAGGCAAAGAGTTTTAGAGTTATTAAAGCCAATAAGTAATTTAAGATTTTCTGAAGAGACAGAGATATTTTTGAGCGAAGCAGAGCTAAGCGTAGCGAGGGAAGTGCTAAATAAAGACGAAGGACAAGTCAAAATAGCAATAGCCCCGGGCTCCGTTCGCCAAACAAAAAAATGGCTGCCCGAGTATTATTCCCAACTAAGCTCTATGCTAAGCGAAGCGGGCTATTTCCTATATTTCATTGGGAGCAAGGAAGAATTGCCATTATGCGAAGAAATAATATCAAATTCTGGAGCGAAGCAAATTAAAAATCTCGCAGGAAAGTTGAATTTGCTTGAGTCGGCGGCGCTAATATCAATGGTAGATTTAGTAGTATGCAACGATAGTAGCCCATTGCACTTGGCGAATGCAGTCAAGACCGACGTTTTCGCCTTTTTCGGACCGACTGTCAAGCGATTTGGTTGCTATCCGTATCGCCCAAATGATATGATGCTTGAAGTTGATTTGGAATGTCGCCCTTGCGATAAACACGGCGGCGATGTCTGCCCTTTGGGACACCACAATTGTATGAAAATGATAAAGCCAGAATTAGTAGCAAAATTAATATTTGAAAAATTTGCCAAATTTAGAGAGTAGATTTGCTTTAGAATCGCCATTTTTCGAGATTTTCATTAATTTCGCAGTTCGCTCTGCCTGCAAAGAAAAAGTTTCGAGTTTCGCTGTAATAATTTGCGGATAAACATTTCCGTCGGTCTCGATTGTGAGAAATGGAATATTAGAATGCCCATTGAATATTTTCGGTGGCTCGTAATCTGGATTATGCAGCCGTTTCGCTTTGATTTTCCCTTCAATATTCATTTCGGGCAATGCGATTGCCTCGGTGAATCTCGTTGGCATACAGCCAAAAGGACCCAAGTTGATAATACCGCAATACTTTTCCAACCCGTCATTTAGTGCTGTGCCAATTGTCAGCCCCGGCTCGCCCTTAAATTCATAAGGCAGAATGTGCTTGCTGTGCTTTAGCAGCGGCTCAATTTCTGTGCGATGAAACTTATAAAATCCAGATTTTTCCAATATTTTCTTTATTTTCCGCTCCGCATCGCGCATAAAAAAGTTTCGTATTTGTCGCTCAAACTTCTTTTTCAAAGATTTTTCGCTCTCGAGCAAATCGATTTGCAGCAAATAATCTACATAAAATATCCATTCGGATATATGCGCTGTTTTCAATACAAATCCTTTTTCCGCAAAGTATTTATTCAGCCATTTATGTGCGAAATTATCGCGGCGCACATAAATTTCGCCAAGCATCGCAATATATTTAGCCTGTTCAATCGGCGTTTTGATAGAAATATTATCTTTCAAACTTTGAGCAAAAACTTCAAGATGCTTATATATATTTTGTCCATCGGATTCAACTTTGCTGACCAATATCCCAAATTGCTCATCAAAATGCTTCATTGCTTCTTCTGGGCTAACCGAGTTAGCCATAACAGCATTGCGGACATCATCAAGCACATCACTGGCTATAATAGACTGTATGCCGCGCAGGGCAAAGTTTTCGCCAAGCCCAGCAAAGCCATCTTCGTTCATCAATACCATTTGAGCTACATTTTTTATTTTGTTGCGTCGCAGCAACTCACGTATAAACACGGGATATTGCCCAAGCCTGCAATTGCCCGCACCCTGCACCGTAAAGAAAGCAATATATTTGGCAGTCGATTTGCCGCTCTCGATATAGTCCATAAGCTCGCCAACCATAAGGAGCAGCGGCAAGCATTCTTTGCCGCTAGAGTTTGCTCTGCCTTGCTTAAGCACTTCTGCCGTCGGCTGTTCAAGCGCTTTTGCGTTAAATCCAAGACTTCTCAAAGCAGCAGAAAACAGCCTTGCGGCAAGGTCGCCCATCGATGGAATGATGATCTCTACATCTTTGCTATTGAGTGGCAGTTCTTCGCCGTCAGAGCCGACAAATATAGCCATCGGATCCGCAAATTTAATCTCTGCGAGTCTAAAATTATCGTTTGCTTTGCTTTTGTTCGCGGCAATTCTGCGATAATTCGAGATAATATCTAAAGCGGCTTCGATGCGAGTATTGATGCCCGCATCTGCCGAGTGGCTGTCGAGTTCGAGAGTAAGCGATGGCTTATCGCCCATAATAGAGCGATAGCTGTTCATAATCATCGAATCGGGAGCGCAAGAAAAATTAGTTATATAGGTAGCAAATAGATTTTCCCTATTTTTGACAAATTTCGCCGCACGCAGTATTTTTTTGCCACTTTCCCAAAACATATTATCGTCAATGGTTTCATTGATATTATCGAATATATCAAATGGTAGCACATAAATTCCGCGTGAAGCGTATTTTTGCGGGATACCTTTATTGGCAAATTCTGAAAATGAATTATAGGCTCTGCCGATGAGCAACATTGCATAACTATCGGGATTGCCGTCCAATTCTGCAATGGCTTGTTTGCCCAATTCTATCGCAGCTGCTTGGCAATCATTTTGCATCTGAATTGCATAATTATATGCGGAATTAATCAGCGACTCATCATTTACGCCCATTTGCTTAGCAATGCTTACGAAAGTTTGCCTATCATTTTCGTAGCCATTAGCAAAGTTCAAGTTTGGTGAAAAAAATGTACTTTCTTGAATTTTATCTCGAAAGGCTTGTTTAATATAAAATGGCTCGCCGCTTACAAATACACAAGTACAATTAAAGTCAAGCCTTTGGCATTCTTTCTCGCCTGTATTGATTTCTAAAAGGCTTGGCATAAAAATAACGTCGGGCTTCAAACTTATCAGCTCTTCAAACAATCCTAAAGATAATTGGCTGGGGAAGCAAAACGACGATATTTCCCTATCAAATCCTCTTTCATCTACTTTTTGCGGAATAACAACTTCAAACCCAAGCTGGGTAAAAAAGTTATAAAAAAGCGGATAAAATGTATGAGTAAGAAAAGAGTTGTTTATGCCCACTTTCTTTGCGCCGATTGGCAATTTTACTTTTGGTGCGAAAGTCTCAAAAAATAGCTTGTTTCGTTTTGAAACATAGTCGTATTTGCCAGCATCTTTGACTTTAGAACCAGAAAGAGAATAGTATTTATCGCAAGCGCCGCCAAAGGGATATTTTTTATCATATTGATAGGGCATTTCAAATCGCATTTTTCCTTTCCACCAGCGCAAATAAATGATTTGCCATAGCTAACTTCGCGAGCCGCAAGGGCGTTTAAATCAAAATCGCCTTCACCAAGTAAACCAATCTGCATTTTTTGTTTTACTTCAAGCGCAGCGCCGAAAGCACCCATCAATCCGGGGTCGGGCGGCACAATAATATCTTTGCCTGTGAGAGCGCTCATAGCTATTGGTATAGCTTTGTTGTAGCAAACTCCGCCCTGCATAAAAATTTTCTTGCCAACTTGCCTATTGCCCTTTACCCTATTTGCATAATTCAAGCAAACGGAATAAACTAACCCAGCAAGTATATTTTCTTTCGATATATTTTCTTGCTGAGC
>JAKIZN010000400.1 GCA_022708005.1 Bacteroidota bacterium
CCGTAAATTTTTTCGAGCCATTCGGCTGTCGGCAGTCTGCCAGATTTCTCATTAGGCAGATCTATGAATGTCCGCTTGCCAAAGCCAAACATTTCACCATATTTGTCGAGATTTTCTAATCCAATTTTAAGCCCAAGCTGATAGAAATAAGCATTGCAAGAAGTTTTAATAGCAGTCCTGAGTGAAACAGCGCCATGCGAACCATGGCATTTATAGAAACGCCCGCCAAAGGTAAATCCTCCTTGGCAAGCAAAAGACGTATTTTCATTAATAAGTCCTTCGTTCATTCCTGCAAAGGCTACAAGCATTTTCCAAGTAGAGCCCGGCGGGTATTGCGATTGGATTGCCCTATGCAATAGCGGGCTTCCGGGATCTGTGGCTAATTTATTGTATAGCTCGGCAGGTATCCGCCCGCTAAACGAGCGCGGGTCATAATCTGGTTTGCTCGCCAATGCGAGTATCTCGCCGCTCTGCGGATCCATAGCGACTATTGCACCGCGTTTGCCCGACAGTAACTTTTCGGCAAGTTCTTGCAATTTAATATCGATTGTTAAATATAAGTCAAATCCATTGTTTGCTTGTATATCTTGAGTACCGTTATCGAAACTTGATACTTTTTTGCCAAATTTATTGACGGCAACAAACTGTATGCCTTCCCTGCCCCGTAGCAATGATTCGTAAGCAAGCTCCAGCCCAGATTGCCCAATGACGTCGCCCGGTCTATAATACTTCATTCGAGCCAATTGCGATTCCGTTATCTCACGTGTATAGCCGAGCAGATGAGCCATATTACCCTCAAATTCATATAATCGCTTCGACTCTACCGCTACGTCTACTCCCGGCAAATAGTCGTTGTATTCCTCTATTTTAGAAATAATATCAAACGTAGCATCTCTAAGCACTTTAACAGGTGCAAATTGAGAGTAGTCCTTGTATTTATTTAGTGTGAGCTGTATATCTTCTGCCGACAATCCTAATATTTGGGAAAGCAAGGGCATAGCTTCATTTTTAAACTCATACGGCGTAACAGTTACCGAAAAAGAAGGCTCATTATGAACAATCAATATGCCGTTGCGGTCAAACATATTGCCGCGAAATGGCTCTATTCTTACTTTTTTGATAGCTTGCGATTGACTTACGTTTTTAAGTTCGCTGCCTTGAATAATTTGCAGTTGCAAAAGCCTCAGAATAAACAATGCTGCAACTGCAAGCACAGCCAGTTTAAACGTTCTTCTACGAGCAGTTGAACCAAATAGCAGCGAGCTATCGAATGAATTTCCGCGAGCCATTTATAATAGCATCCTTTTTTATAAATCTTATATCTATAAATACAAATTTAATAAAAAACCTGCTTAAGAGTAGCAGATTTTTTCAAATGAAAGGCAATATAAATGCCTGAGTGCAAATCGCCGATGAACTATAAACCCAAATAATGCAATAGGAACTCTGACTGAATGCGTATCTATAAGGAAATATTTGGCTTTAAGATGGGGGCTGTCTTATATGGTAACAGGTGAGAGCATTCGCTGTTCTCCAGAATGTCCTACGCCTTCGAGGTGTAGGGCATCTTAAAGCCAAATTGTAACGAACCCGAAGGGTTCAAATGTTTGTAGTAGTGAAGAAATGG
>JAKIZN010000063.1 GCA_022708005.1 Bacteroidota bacterium
CCTCTTGTCCCAACGCCCCAGCCGTTATTAATGTCATGGAAAAACATAGCTTTAATGTTTTCTACCGTAACTCGCCTATCGGAAGTCCATACAAGCCCGCCGTCAGTGGTTTTCAGCACCACATCGCCCGATGCCCAACCTCGCAAACTATCTACAAAGAAAACATCTTGAAGATTGATAGCGCTGAGCTGCACGGTTGACCAACTGTTCCCATCTAATGTCTTGATTAATCTATTATTTGTAGAAACGCCCCAGCCTACATTTTCATTGACAAACTGCAGTCTGCTTATTGGCGCACTTGTAGGATTGGTAACCGCTACCCAAGTGGTGCCGCCGTCGGTGCTTTTCAAAATAGAGCCTGCCGAAGTTAATATCCAGCCTTTGAGTGGACTTGTAAACAAAACTTTTATGTAATCGCTAGTGCCACCTACATTTTGCGAGAACCAAGTGGTGCCGCCATCGGTGCTTTTTAGCAAATATCCACTGCTGCCTACGCACCAACCAACATTTTCATCTAAGAAGAATATGTCTTTTAGTGGCACAGTTGTATTACTATTGCTGTAGAGCCAAGTATCGCCACCGTTAGTTGTTTTAAGAATCAGCCCTTCGTCGCCAATTGCCCAACCCTTAGCGGCATTGGTAAAGTAAATTTTATTAATAGTATCGCTAATTGTTTGATTAAACCAAGTGGTGCCGCCATTAGTTGTTCGCAAATATCTATTTGCTGGATAATCGATTATCAAGCCGTTATTTCTATCGGGAAATTGCACGTTATTGAGTGCTACATTTCCCATAGCATCGTATTTCAAATTAGACCAAGTATTGCCGCCATCGGTAGTTTTTAGAATATTGCCATAGCGTCCGACTGCTACTCCATAATTTGCGTCTTTAAAGCTAATGCTTCGCAAATCGTCTGTTAGTCCAGAAGACTGAGCTGCCCAAGAGTTTCCACCGTTGATTGTTTTATATATTATACCTTGATTACCAACTACCCAAGCGGTGTCGCTGCTCAAGAAGTATGCCGCGTTTATATCTTGCGTTGTTCCTATTACTTGCGCTGTCCAAGTAGCTCCGCTATTGGTAGTTTTGTATATAGTGCCAGAATTGCCATAGACTATCCCGACATTTATATTAAAGAAATACACTCCATTAAGCGTATTAGTAGTTCCTAATGTTTGTGGGACCCAGTTGCTGCCTCCATTTGTAGTTTTCACCACAGTTCCGTTCGAGCCAACTGCCCAACCGACATTAAGATTAGCATAGCAAACTCCCCGCAAATTGTTCGATGTGCCTGATGTCTGCTGCGACCAAGAAATGCCGCCGTTTGTGGTTTTAATAATAGTGCCGCCGTCGCCAACTGCCCAACCAGCGTTTATATCTGCCATCCAAATGCCTCGCAACTTATTTGATATATTGGGCGAAGCGATAGGCGTCCAAGTACCTCCTTCATCAACAGTCTTAAAGATTTCCCCGCTATTAGATACAGCAAAGCCAGACATTCCATAAAGCGGGAAGTAAAGCGAATTTACGTTAGACATAATAGCTGTGTTATTGATATTCCAGCTGCTGCCATTATTTGTAGATCGCACTTGCGTAGCTAAATTGCCTACGGCTAATATTTTGCCACTTTTGAAATATTTCACAATGTTAAGATCATTCCCTTGCGGCGACGGATTGCTCCAATACCATTTTGTAGTTGTTCCTTCTGTGATTGTAGCATCTATTTCCTCGTTATCGTCCGGATTATCGGGGTTATCTGGATTATCTGGATTATCGGGATTGTCGGGATCATCCTGATTGTCAGAAGAGCCAGATGCGGAATAAACGGCTGCGTATACGTCAGTGCCGCTAGTATTGACTAAATACTTTCCTCCGCTCATAAATAGAGTGTCCGAGTTGAAGTAACCTGATATATATAGATTATCGCCTTTAGCGGCTATGCTTTGCAAGTACTCATTGTTAGAGCCAGCAATTTTCTCTGCCCATTGGCACACGCCCAACGAATTATAATTTATAATATATACGTCGGACAAGCCGCTATTAGACAAAGCTTTTCCATTATTGAGCAACAAGGAGTCTGATGAAAAATAGCCAGCTACGTATATATTTCCATTGCTGCTTACGGCTACGCTTTGTGCGTACTCATTGCCAGCTCCAGCAATTTTCTCTGCCCATTGGCACACGCCCGATAAGCTGTATTTGGCAATATATGCATCGGACAAGCCACTACTAACCAGCGCTTTCCCATTATTAAACGACAAAGTATTTGATGAGAAATGACCAGCTACGTATAAATAGCCTCCGCTTACAGCTACGCTTTGTGCGTACTCATTGCCAGCTCCAGCAATTTTTTCAGCCCATTGGCATACACCTAGCGAGTCATACTTCACTATGTAGGCGTCAGAAGTACTGCTGCTGCCGTTGCGTAGCGATTTCCCATTATTGAGCGTCAACGTATCCGAACTAAAATAGCCCGAAGCATATATGTTGCCATCGCCATCGATAGCAACTCCTCGAGAATAGTCATTGCCAGCTCCAGCAATTTTCTCTGCCCATTGGCACACGCCCGATGAGCTGTATTTGGCAATATATGCATCGGAATTGCCACTATGAGATAATGTTTTGCCATTGCTAAACGACACAACTGAAGAATTGAAAGAGCCAATAACATAAATGCTGCCACTACTGCTGACAGCCACAGATTGGGCATAATCATTGCCCGAGCCGCCGACTTGCTCAGCCCATTGGCACACGCCCGATGAGCTGTATTTGGCAATAAATACGTCAGTGTTGCCCGCATTCGATAGGGTTTTGCCGTTATTTAGCGCTAATGTTGGCGAGCTGAAATATCCCACCACATACATATTACCATTGCCATCGACGGCTGTCCCTTGCGAGTAATCACTGTTTGCCCCAGCAATTTTTTCTACCCACTGACATTGCTGAGCGCCAGCAGTAGCTGCGTATAGCATTAGCAGGAGAGAAAAAAGCAAGTAAGACCTTTTCATAGTCTATCCCTTTTATAATAAAAACAAATAATTTTCACGAACTCTGTTCGATGCCCTCCCGCACTTTCAGAACTCGGCACTGTGGGCTATTTGCCACTTATTGAACTGCCCATTTTTCGGGCAGTGATGCCTAAAAAGAAGCGACGCTTCTGTATATTTCCTTTTCGTCATTTGTGGCAAAAACTTTAGTTTTTTTAAGGACAATTTTATAGAAATCTTTGCATTAAAACTTTTATAAAAATAACGCACTTATGTTGAGATTATTAAGGGCAGATAGCGTATAATAGAAACTCTGACGGACTGCGTTTTTTTGTCTGGATTAGGATTTTTAGGATTATATGATTAACAGGATAAGAAAGAAAATTTGAGTAATAGGCGAAAATAATCTTGTTAACCCTTTAATCAGGTAAATCATGATTCTGACAAAAGTTCTTTGACACCTCAAAGGTGTAGGACATCTTAAAGCCTAACATTTTCTTACAGATGCGCAGTCAGTTAGAGTTTCTGATGAATTATTTGGGTTCAAGACAAAAATGGGGAAAGAGCTGCTATCCCTTTCCCCATATTAGCAATTGCTATTCGCACTCTAATCGCAAGTTTGCACAACTTCGACTGTTATTCTACGGTTTTGCTTGCGAATATCTTCTAAATCAGCTTTCGATATTTTTTTCAAAGCGGAGCCTGTTGGCTCTTTGATTTTCGGTTTTGAAGAACCGAACCCTACAGTTCTATCGATTTTACCTTCATCAATACCTTGTTCTATCAGCCATTGCTTAACTTTCTTGGCTCGCAAATCCGATAATTCTTGATTTCGCTTTGCGTTGCCTTCTTCCGAAGCATGCCCTTCTATCGAAATCTTTAGCCCATCGCATTGCTTCACATATTCGAGCAACTTCATTAAATTGCGTATAGTTCCAGCATATTCAAAATTGAAATTATCGGAATTTACCACAAATAAAATATCCGGGAAATCCGTTTTAGTTCCAATCTTCGGCGGCGCTGGGCAACCGTTTTTACCTTTCTCGTCTGATGCCACGCCGGGGGTAAGCGGGCAATCGTCGTCGCCGTCGATAATGCCATCGCCATCAGTGTCGGGATTGAGCGGATCGGTCTTCGTCCTATTCACTTCGTCGCCATCGCTTAAGCCATCGCCGTCAGTATCGGAAGTAAGCGGATTTGTCTTGTAAACAAATATCTCATCATAATCATTCAAGCCGTCGCCGTCGGTATCTTTGGCTAGTGGATCAGTGCTGTATTTCAGCACCTCGTCGCCATCGGTAATGCCGTCGCCGTCGGTGTCAGCATTATTCGGGTCGGTATTGTATTTATTCACTTCGTCGCCGTCGCTTAAACCGTCGCGGTCGCTATCGGGATTATTTGGATTAGTCTTATATTTCAATACTTCATCGCCGTCGCTTAAGCCATCACCGTCGGTATCGGATTTGAGCGGATCAGTATTGTGCTTATGAACTTCGTCGCCATCGCTCAAGCCATCGCCATCGGTATCGGGTTTGAGTGGATCGGTCTTGTGCGTATTAACTTCTAACCCGTCGCTTAAGCCGTCGCCGTCGGTGTCCGGATTATTTGGATTAGTCTTATATTTATGAACTTCATCGTAATCCGAAAGCCCGTCGCCGTCGGTGTCTTTAGCTTTTGGATTGGTATTGTATTTGTGGACTTCGTCGCCATCGCTTAAGCCGTCGCCATCGGTGTCCGGATTGAGCGGATCGGTTTGGTATTTAATGACTTCATCACCATCAATCAAGCCATCGCCGTCGGTATCTGGATTGAGCGGATCGGTCTTGCGAGCGATTTCTTCGCCGTCGTTTAGTCCATCGTTATCGCTATCCGCGGCATTGGGATTAGTTTTGTAAGTAAATATTTCATCATAATCATTCAAGCCGTCGCCGTCAGTATCTTGCTTAAGCGGATCAGTTTTATATTTATAGACTTCGTCGCCATCGCTTAAGCCGTCGCCGTCGGTATCTGGATTCCAAGGATCTGTGCCCAATTCTCGCTCACGAGCATTTGTCAAGCCATCTTTGTCATAATCCGCATCGCCTAATATGTAATACGAGAATCCTATGCCAAAGTTTAGCAATTGATCTGCAGCCGAGCTTGCATTAGCATCTTCTTTTTTAGATAAATCGTCAAAATATTCGCTCATTCCAAGTCGGTAAGTACCTTTAGCATTTAGCACTAAATCATCTGTCAAATAGAACTCTAACCCTATGCCGACTGGATAAACGATTCCGCTTTTTTCATAAACTTTGTTTAAATTATTGGGCAAAGACCCGCCATAGCCCGTATTGCCGGCTTTGGGTTCCCAATTGAAAAATCCAACGCCCGCAAAAATATATGGGACGAACTTTTGGCTCGCGAACAAATTATATGATGCTGTCAGCTCGCCACTCATCCAGCGAATCGAATTTTTATCGCATATTTCAGTTCGTGTATTTGGATAAAAATCACCTTCCGACGCGTTAGTTCCAAAGTATGTAGGATATTTGTCTATTGCTTCTTGATTAGTCTTATAACGAACCTGCCCAAGATGATAAGATGCGTTTAGCGAAAGATTCGCGAGTATGTTATACCTAAGAAAAATATCGCCCGCCAACCAGAATTGGTTATCGGTAAAATCGCCCCAATACTTGTTTAAGCCAGCATCGAATCCTATCGACAGCCGCTGTCCTTCGCTTTGGGAATAAGACTGATATGATTGAGTGAGCAATAATGCAGTAATTAATAAAATAAACTTTGTTCTCATGCAGATACCCTCTGTGTTCATAAACTCTTTTTATAGAGTGAAATACGAATTGCTTGAAATATTATTATTTAGCTTCAATATGCTATGGCATGAATAGCTGCGACAAATCCGTTGCATATAAATATTTTACCCTATAATTCGTTTTATTCCTTTTAATAATTCTTTTCAAGTTTTAAGGATTTATAAATGTCAATTTATGATGTAGTTGTTATCGGCAGCGGTCCAGCGGGTTTGACTGCAGCTCTCTACGCTAGCCGTGCAAATTTGAACGTAATCGTATTAGAAGGGCTTCAGCCCGGTGGGCAACTTACAATTACCACCGAAGTAGAAAATTTTCCGGGCTTTGAACACGGAGTGCAAGGTCCTGAAATGATGGATATTTTTAGACGTCAAGCGCAGAAGTTTGGCGCCAAAACGGTATATGAAATAGCGACAAAAGTTGATTTTTCCGAACGACCTTTTTCAATCACAACAGATTCCGGCAATGAGTATAAAAGCAAATCGGTGATAATTGCTACTGGCGCATCTGCAAGATTGCTCGAAATTCCCTCCGAAAAAGTATATTGGGGAGCTGGCATTTCCGCTTGCGCCACTTGCGATGGCTTTTTCTATCGCGGCAAAAAAGTATTCGTCGTAGGCGGTGGCGATACAGCACTCGAAGAAGCTAATTACTTGACGCACTTTGCAACTTCAGTTACCGTTGTTCATCGCCGCCAAGAGTTTAGAGCGTCGAAAATTATGGTGGATAGAGCAAAAGCTAACCCTAAAATCAACTTCCTATTAGATTCCGTAATCGACGAATTTTTAGGCGAAGAGAACAATAACATTAAGTCTCTCACTGGGGTAAATGTGAAAAATGTTCAGACTGGCGAAATTACATATCACGCGGTCGATGGTGTATTTATTGCAATAGGGCATACTCCAAACACTAAATTATTCGATGGCGCTATAAACACCGACGAGAGCGGTTATATATTGACAGAAGGCAAATCGACTTACACTAATATCCCCGGTGTGTTCGCTTGTGGCGACGTCCAAGATTCTACATATAGGCAAGCAGTTTCTGCGGCGGGCAGCGGCTGCTCTGCGGCTATTGATGCTGAGCGTTGGATTTCGGCTAATCCTATTGAATAACTATTACTTACCTGCAATTAGCTATAAGCTATGGGCGGCTTATAGCTAATTGCCTATCGATTCGCTCTGCCGCATATTTCAATAAATTCACCGCAAATATGAAAAATTATATTTTCAATGAAAAAATGCTTATATTTGTGTGGAATAAGCAAGTGTATTTTTGGTAAAAAAAGTAACTTTTTGCTCCAAAAATGAACTTGTACATTGGGAGTTTGTTATTAGTTTAAATGCTGTTAACTATCTGGTTTAATAAGAAATTGCTATGCCAAAATTTAACGATATAGACTTAGAAAATTGGAAAGAGTCAGATGTTTGGACCGACAGTCTATGGATAATTCACGAAAGAGACAAAAGTGGGAAGCATAGTAACTTTTATCACGGCAATTTCGTCCCACAAATTCCACGTCAGTTTATTTTAAGGTATTCAAAAGAAAATGATTTAGTGTTTGACCCGTTTTTAGGAAGTGGCACGACAGCTTATGAGTGCGAGACATTAAAAAGAAATTTTGTCGGGGTAGAACTCCAGAGCAAGCTAGTCGAGAAAGTTCAAAGCAATTTAGACAAGACAGATAAAATTGCAAAGGTATTTTGTGGAGATAGCACAAATAGAGAGACTTTTGAAGAAATTCACCAATTTTTAAAAGCTAACAAATCAAGCAGAGTGCAGCTTGCTATCTTGCATCCACCTTATGCAGATATAGTCAAATTCAGTGATTTAGAGGAGGATTTATCTAATAGAAAGTCATTGAAGAGTTCTTGGGGAGTTTTGCTTTAGTTTTGCGAAACACCAAAGATATAATGGCAAAAGGCGGATATTTAGCTATAGTTATCGGCGACAAGTATTCCTCAGGGCAGTGGATTCCACTTGGATTTTATTGCATGAACGAAGCTCAGAAGCTTGGAATAACGTTAAAGTCAATAGTCGTAAAAAATATGGAAGGGAACAGAGCGAAAATGAACAAAGAAGGAATTTGGAGATACAGAGCATTGACAAGCGATTACTACATATTTAAACACGAATACATTTTTATTTTTAAAATAAATTGATATGACAAAAAAAAGATTTATTTATAGAAATTGCTAAGCCAAATGAGCATGGAGAAAGCAGATGGGTAGCCACTTCT
>JAKIZN010000401.1 GCA_022708005.1 Bacteroidota bacterium
CGGCTTGCATTTCGCCATCAACCATTAGCTCTGGCATACGCTCGCGAATTATGCCTAACGCCTTACGCATTTTATCTGGACTTTCGCCCTGCGCTGAGCCAAAATTACTATAGCTGAGCAACGCTACTCTTGGCACAATATCAAAATTAGCAGTGAAGTCAGCCGCAGCTAATGCTATATCGGCTATTGCCTCTGCGCTTGGGTTAATGTTTAAAGTAGCATCTGCCAAGAAAAATGTTTGGTTCTTTGATGACACAATATAGCATCCACAAGCATGTTTATATTTGGGATCTCTTCCGATAATTTCAAGAGCTGGGCGAATTGCGTCGGGATAGTGCGAAGTAACCCCTGTAATCATAGCATCGGCATCACCCAAATGCACCATCATAGCACCGAAATAATTTCTCTTAGATTTCAATCGTTCCTCTGCCTCAAGGCGTATAATGCCCTTCCTGCGACGCAAAGCGAGATATTCTTCGACGTATTTATCTAAATATGAGCATTCCGAAGGGTCGATTATCTGAATATCTGTCAAATCTATGCCTTGGCTGAGAGCAATACTTTCAATTTTCTTGGGGTTGCCGAGCAAAATAGGCTTAGCAATTTTAGAATCAACTGCAAGCTGGGCGGCACGAATTATTTTTAGATTGTCCGCTTCTGGATATACTACAGTTTTTGGACTTTCTGTTGCACGCTTAAACACAGGCGCCATAATTACTTGCACTCTGCCCATGCGCACGTCAAGCTGGTGCTTATATTCTTCAAAATCGTCGATATTACGGCGAGCGACTCCTGTTTCAATAGCTGCCTTTGCGACTGCTGGCGCAACCCAAGTAAGCACGCGTGGATCGAATGGTTTAGGAATAATGTATTCTCTACCAAAACTCAAATCCTTTACGCCGTAAGCTCTTTTAACGCTGTCGGGAACTTCTTCTTTTGCAAGTTTAGCGAGAGCATAAGCGGCTGCTTTTTTCATTTCTTCGTTAATTGCTTTAGCGTGGACGTCTAATGCTCCACGGAAGATGAATGGGAAGCCAAGCACGTTATTCACTTGATTCGGATAATCAGAGCGACCTGTTGCCATAATAACGTCGGGTCTAGCGGCGGTTGCGTCTTCGTAAGTAATTTCAGGGTCTGGGTTTGCCATTGCAAATATAATTGGATTTGCTGCCATAGATTTAACCATATCCTGCGTAACGACGTTGCCTTGCGATAGCCCGCAGAATACATCTGCTCCTACTAAAGCATCTGCAAGCGAGCGGGCATCTGTCTCTACGGCAAATTCTTCTTTATATTCGTTCATTCCTTTGGGGCGACCTTTGTATATAACCCCTTGCGAATCGCACATCAAAACATTTTCTGGCTTAACGCCTAACGACATGTGGAACTTAGCGCAGGCTATGCCCGAAGCACCTGCACCATTATAAACCACTTTTATCTCGTCAATTTTTTTCCCGACTATCTCAACAGCGTTGAGCAGAGCTGCGCCCGATATGATTGCAGTGCCGTGCTGGTCGTCGTGAAATACTGGAATATCAAGTTTAGCCTTAAGTTTTTCTTCTATGACAAAGCACTCGGGACCCTTGATGTCTTCTAAATTGAT
>JAKIZN010000402.1 GCA_022708005.1 Bacteroidota bacterium
TTTAGACGGAACGCTGATAGCGGGCGATACATTGCTTGATTCCTGTCTAATAGCCATTAAACAAAAGCCATACTTGATTATTTTATTTCCATTCTGGATTTTATCGGGCAAACTATCCTTCAAGCAGAAAGTGCATAAAATAGCCGAACCAGATTATGATACTTTGCTATATCGCGACGATGTAATTGAATTTATTGAAGAAGCAAAGTTGCAAGGTCGCGAAATTGTTCTCGCTACAGCTTCGGCTCAGCATATTGCCGACAAAATAGCCGATGATTTGGGGATATTCGATGTAGTCTTAGGCTCAAAAGATGGAGTGAATTTAAGGAGCGAATATAAGCGAGCCGAATTAGTTAGCCGATATGGCGAAAGTGGATTTGACTATATTGGCGATAGCTCGGCTGATATTGCAGTTTTTAAGTCGGCAAATAAAGCTTATTTAGTAGAGCCATCGGCAAAAGTATTAAGCCAAGCTACCGATTTAGGAAACCTTGCTAAAGTATTTGGCAAAAAAAGTAGCGCATTGCCTTTACTTTTGGAGGAAATACGCGTTTATCAATGGGTGAAAAACCTTCTAATTTTCTTCCCTATGCTGCTGGCGCACATTATGCCACAAGGCGAATATGCCTTCAAAACAGTGCTGGCTTTTTTCTCGTTCAGTTTTATAGCGTCAGCCGTTTATGTTATAAATGACTTGATGGATTTATCCGCTGATAGAGTTCACCCACGAAAAAAGAGCCGCCCATTCGCTTCGGGTAAGCTTTCGCCCAAAGTAGGATTTGCATCAATACCACTCCTGCTGACTTTAGGAATTGTGCCTTCTGTGCTATTTTTGCCAAATAATTTCAACATAGTGCTTCTATCATATTTCCTTCTGACAACATTTTATTCATTTTCATTGAAGAAGGTCTATATACTTGATATTATTACACTTGCATCGCTGTATACTATCAGATTGCTTGCTGGTGCGGTGGCTGTCGATGTCCCTATATCGCCTTGGCTTTTAGCATTTTCTATGTTCATATTCATAAGTTTAGCTTGCGTAAAGCGTTATACCGAACTATACGAATTGACGCAGCAAAACAAGGAAAGAACAGCAGGCAGAGGCTATCGAGTAGATGATATAGGGCTTATCAAAATCATAGGCGCATCGACAGGACTGCTGTCCGTCTTGGTATTTGTTTTATACATCAATAGTCAAGAAATCGTTCAACTATACAACCATCCGCTTTATTTATACGCTGTGTCGCTGCTGCTAATGTATTGGATACTCCGGATATGGTTCAAAGCAGTAAGGGGCGAAATGCACGACGACCCAATAGTTTTTTCGTTACGAGATAAAGGCGGATTATTTATTTTTGCTATAATCATTCTAATTGTAATTGGAGCTGCGATATGAGTCAAATATCTTATGAATCTTGGGGCAGATACCCGAAAGCTGAGCATAAAGAGATAAAAAGGATTTTTTGGAAAGATGAACTGCCAGATTTGCAATCTATCGAAGGCTCGTTTTTGCCTGTCGGTTACCTTAAAAGCTATGGCGATAGCTGCTTAAATAATGGAGGCACACTGCTCGATATGACTGGCATAAACCG
>JAKIZN010000064.1 GCA_022708005.1 Bacteroidota bacterium
ACTGTTTTTACGTTGACAAATTCCCGTATGCCTTCTTCGGATAGCTCTCTGCCGTAGCCTGATTCTTTGATGCCGCCAAACGGCAGTCGCGGGTCGCTCTTCACATTTTCATTTATAAATACCGTTCCAGCATTTATTGATTTCTTCGCCAAATGCTCTGCTTTTTCAATGTCTTCCGTAAATATAGCTGCGCCAAGCCCAAAGCGTGTGAAATTGCATAGCGATACTGCCAAATCTTCAGTTTCTGCTCGCGTTACAGATGCCACTGGACCAAAAGATTCTTCGTCGAAAAGTGGCATACCGGGCATAACATCGCAGACAATAGTCGGCGGATAGTAGTAGCCATCGCCTTCTGGAATATTGCCGCCCAAAGTTAGCTTTGCTCCATAATTCAGCGTCTTAAGCACCTGCTCGTGATGCTCATCGCGAAGGTCTAACCTTGCTTGCGGTCCCACCTGCGTATCAGCTTCAAGTGGATTACCCATTTTATATGACTTCATTTCGGCAATAAATTTATCCAAAAATTCATCATAAACTTCAGACTCGACTATAAATCTTTTAGCCGCGATGCAGCTTTGCCCGCTATTTACAAGCCGTCCCGCAGCGCATACTTTTGCTGCTTTATTTAAGTCTGCAGATTTCAGAACAAGGTAAGGGTCGCTGCCACCGAGTTCCATCAAGCATTTTTTCATATACTGTCCCGCGATTGCCGAAACCCGCTGCCCGACTGATGTGCTGCCAGTCAGGGACACAGCGGCAACGTTGATATTGCCGATAATTTTTTCTGCTTCGTCGCCCGCCAAGATTAACGAAGAAAAGACATTTTCGGGCAACCCAGCATCTAACAAAAGATGTTCGATGGCTATCGAGCAGCCGGTAGTGTTGCTCGAATGCTTTAGCAGTGCTGTATTGCCTGCCATTAGCGTCGGCACAGCAAATCGGAACACCTGCCAAAACGGGAAATTCCAAGGCATGATGCCGAAAATCACGCCGAGCGGATTATACGTTACGAATGATTTTTTCGCTTCTGTTGCGGTATGTCTATCTTTAAGATGCTTTTCGGCATTTTCGGCATAATACCTGCAAACGCTGGCGCACTTCACCACCTCCGCAATGCCTTGGGCGATTGGCTTGCCCATTTCTTCTGCCATTAACTTCGCATATTGTTCTTTTCGCGTTTCGAGCAATTCTGCTGCTTTCAAAAAAAATCCAGCACGCTGCGAAAAAGATAAGCGAGCCCACTCTGCACCACGATTAACGGATGCGGATACAATTCTTTCAACTTCATTGGCAGTGTGTTTGGTGTATTCTTTTAAATTTTCCCCGCTGTGAGGATTGACGGTAACTATTTTTTGCTGTCCCATTTCTCATTATTCCAATTCATATAACAAATACATATATGCAAAGACGTGAGTGCGATTTGTTTCGTTTTATGATTAAAACAGGCAAAGTGGCGATTTTGCGACTGCTGATTATACTCAAATTTAATTGAAATGTCGTAGATATTTCTTATTTTTGAAGATATAATTTAGGGCATCATGAAAAATAAAATATATAATCTGATAGAATCTAAAGTATTTATAGTTATCGTGTCAATTTCGATGATAGCGTTTGGTATTTATTATTGGAGCGATTTTTCTGGACGAATCGATGATTTGGCAAGCGGCATAAGGGAAAAAATCGTCAAATCAGAATTTTCTTTTGAGACAAATTTTGACTTTAATTCGCTATATGCAAAAATTCAAAGCAATAATTTATATGGATTTAAGCGAGATAACGGCATTGCCGCGTCTTATGACATTGACGACGAAAAGGAGAATTTTAAGTATTTCTATCAAATTGAACCAGACAGCAAGGGCTTGGCAATAGTCAAAGTTAGAATTATATCGGGCAAAAATTGTCCGAAAGAATTGGCAAAAAAGTATTTTGATAAGCTAATGTCAGAACTTGGGCAAATAGAAGACTAAAACAACTGCTAACTGCCCTCTGCTGCCGATATTAAAATAGCCTCATCTTTCTGTAATTTAATATAGTTAATCATTTTTTCATAAATGGGCGATTGCATTAAAATTTTTACATTGCCAAGCATAATGAGTTTTTTCTTTGCTCGCGTTATAGCAACGTTCAATTTCCTATCTATAATTTCGCCATCAATTTCGCACTCATTGGAGATTTTCTCTATATCGTGAACATCATTAACCGCGAATGAAATAATAATTACATCTCGCTCTGAGCCTTGAAATCGCTCTACAGTATCAACGTCAATTTGCTCTTGCAAGTGGCTACCTAATTCGTCAAATATTTTGGCAACTTGCGCCCTGAACGGTGCGATAATTCCAATTTTCGACGAATTAAATTCGCTGCGGAATGATTTGGATAATTCCTTGGCTAACTCTGCGGCAAGCGACGCTTCGCCACGATTTACTTTAGATATAGACTCGTTCGGTATATCTATGAAAATTATATCATAATGGTTTATTATATCAAATTTCTCGCTTTTGATTGCGTTAGCGTCTGCATTATAAATTTCGCTCATTTGCAAATTATTCTTATAAAATAAGTAGTTAGCAAGGTTCATAATGCTGCTGCTCATCCTTGCTTGCTGGGTAAGCATGCCATAGCAATGCCTCCACTCGCGACGTTTTGCATTACGAAGCATTCGCTCGAAGTACGATGCGCTTAAGTCGTTTAGCTCTATTTCGGATAAACTTTGCGAAGACGTCAGCAAGCCTGCTCTCGGCTGGGTAATCACAGCGGGGAGTTGCTTCTCGTCGCCAATAAGTATAAATCTATCAACTTGCGTTAAAATTAAATGCAAATTATACTCTGGAATTTGACTCGCTTCGTCAATTATTGCAGTGTGGAATGTCTTGATACTAAATAAATCTTGAGAAGTCAATGCCGATGCTGCTGTTGAAACAAATATACGACAATTTTGGACTTTGATAGATAATGCTGGCAAACTATCTTTTTCGGCAATTTCAGCTATCAAATTATCCGTAAATTCAGTTGTTCCTTTGCTGCCAAGCCGCAGAAATGGAAAATTCGGCGAAATTTTGTTCAAAGTGGCACAAATTTCATCTACTGCCCGATTAGTATACGCGAGCAAAATTATATTTTCTTCTGTATTTTCATATAGATACTTCACCATATATCGGAGCATAAACGAAGTTTTGCCTGTGCCCGGCGGACCTTGCAGCAAAAAATAATCTTTTGCGGACAGTGATTTATATAGCAAATCGTACTGGAATTGGCTGAGCTCGGGATATAATATTTGAGGGACTTCCGCTGTTTCGGGTGGAATAGTGCCTAATAGCTTGCCTCGTTTCTGCTTCTTTTGCCTGAGCAGCGAATAAACCGACGCGTAGTAATACCTATGCAGAGTGTCCATGCTGTCTTGCTCCATTGCCCACTCGCAATTTGCATCAAACTCGAAGTCGCTCATTTTATTTCGCAAGCTCACCACTACTCTATTTGACGACATATCGCGTATGCTGCCTTTCAATAGTTTATCGGAAGTAATGCTAAATTTCCCATTATGATTAATGCTATAAATCAAGCAAATATCGCCTTTTCGGAACGAGTTCACTGTCAAGCGGTCTCTTATCTCGAAGCTAATGTGCAGCTTGTCGAAATCGCTTTCGTTGGGCAATAGCCTGAGGTTTCTCATGATTGAATAGCTTGATTCCTTATCTTCGGGGGAATCTAACCAGAGCGATGCAGAGCCGTTGGAATTTTTATGATTACCGATTTTCTGCGAAAATCTTTCGCGGGTTATAAAGCCGATTAGAGAGTGGAAATAATCTTTTTCGAGTTCGTCAAATCCTTTGTAATTAATGGCAAAATCTTGCACCCAATGCTGTTGGAAAGAAGTGTAATCGCCAAAAAGATTAAAATTGAAATAGCCGAATATCAAAAATTTATTTTTTGCGAGTGCTTTTTCTACTGAAACGATGTAGTTGCGACATTTAAGAATTTCTTTTTTCATGCCCAGAACGTTTGGAACATTTCGCAGCGGGTTTGTGCTGTCGGCAGAATAATAAATTGATGAAACAATGGGCGATTTGCCGAAGGTAGATTCCATTAACATAATATAGCAAACTGCTTGCACGGCGTGGCTTTTCCAAGCGCCAAGCATAAAATCTTTTTCGTCAATATCTCTATATCTGATGCTGCTGCTAGGTGGCTTGCCACTTTTTAGCTCGATGACATATTTCAGCGACTCATCTTCGATAAGCAAGTCCAATCGCCCTTGAAGTCCATATTTTGTAGCGATAAACGACGGCTCTATGCTCTTTCTGCCTGCGCTGAGCTTTGGCAAAATGCTCTTAATTTTATGAAAATGGCTAACAGCCGCTCCTCTGATGGCTTGAAAATTTGCATTATATTTGAGCAAAGCTAATATTTGCAAGGGCTTAGCTTTTAGTGCTACTTCATAGGCTGTGTCGAAATCTACTTCGATGTCTAATATTAGCTCGTCGAAAATAGTGTTTATGATATTACCGATAGTTGCTGCTTCGCCAGTCTTATTTGTGAAAAATTTTGAAAGGAAATAAATATGTGGATTGGGCTTGCTGGGGTCGAAGCATTTAGCAATGTCTGTTACATCGATTAAGTAATCTGGCTCTATTGCGAGCAGCGTATTTTGATTAGTATAGTAGCTTTTCCCGTCGAAGCCTATATTTACAAAGCTAATAACCGTCCCTTCGGCATACATATTTGGATGGACAGCCCAAGGGTGATTTATGGCAATGGTTATATCGTCATATTGCTCGCTTTTTGCTGCTAAAATAATTTGATTCTCGCTATCCGCGGAAGTGTCGCATCCCAGCGAATAAACTCGCAAATGTGGCACATTGCTATCTTTGTGCTTGACTTTTTCATAGAATAAATTTCTATTTTCCTCAAGAATTTCTTCTCTGAGAAATGGGACATCAAGCGGAAACGGCGCTTGCGAAATGCCACCAATAATCATAAATATATCGCAAAGTCTTAAGTCAAGCTCGTATTGGGAGAGTGCGATTGATGTATCATCTTTCAAGCGGCTAACAAAGAATCTAATTGTGTGGAGCTTTTTGGCGATATTTCTTTTTATGCCATATTTTTGTATGACGAAGTGAATCCGCTGAAAAAATCCCGTAAAAAGCTGGCTATCTTCTTCGTCGAGTTTTAGAACAAATTCTTTTAAAACGGAAAAAGCCAAAAGCAGCTTTTTCCGCTCATTTTGTTTGCTGTCGAAATAGATGTCAAGAATCCGCTGATAGCAATATTTAGCAAAATCAATGTCTATCATTCGTCAGGGCGTATGTCTTTAATGGCTAGCTGCGGAGCTTTTTGCCCGCTGAATCCATGAGTTTCCAAATTATAAACAATCGAGAACGATTTCCCGCCAGAACATAAATTAATTTTATTCGCCAAATTTGGAGCAATGGCATCGATAACAAAATTATTTTGTATAGCTCGAAACTTAATGCTATTTGTGCCAACAATTTTTACTCCATTGGTAGACCTAACTCCTTTTGAGTAAAAGAGTGGCTTATTATTGACAAATCCGAATGGGGCAAATTTGCTTAGTAATTTTAAAAATTGGGGAGAAAGTTCGTTGAATTTAAGCTCGGCATCAATTTGGATTTGTGGGATAAGCATTTCTTTGGATATGAACATGTGAGCGATTTCGTCGAATGCTTCTCTGAAAGCAGGAATATTCTCTATTTTAAGCGAAAGCCCTGCCGCATGTTTGTGTCCTCCAAATTCCAGCAAAAAATGCTCGCATTTTTTTAGAGCTGCATGAATATCGAAATTGTTTATGCTCCGAGCCGAACCTTTGGCAATGCCGTCTATGGTAGTTAGCAGCACAGTTGGCAGGCGATATTTATCGACAAGCCGCGAAGCCACAATGCCGATAACTCCGGCATGCCACTCATGCCCGTGTATCACAAGGCTTCGCCTATCTTTTTCGGCTATCATAGCGTCTGCTATGGGAATGGCTTCGTCGAATGATTGCTGATCGAACAGTCTGCGTTTACGGTTTTCGTCTTCGAGCTGCTGGGCGATTCTAAATGATGCAAATTCATCATCTTGGAGCATCATTTCTACCGAGCGGCGTGGGTCGCCGAGCCTTCCTGCGGCGTTAATCAGCGGCGCAAGAGCATAGACAATATTTGAGGCAGTAATATTGCCGAGCTTTAGACCAGTGCAATAGATTAAACCTTTGAGACCGGGTCGCGGCGTTTCGTTCAACTGCTTCAAGCCATAATAAACCATTATGCGGTTCTCGCCTATCAAAGGCACCATATCGGCAGCCGAGGAAATAGCAACGAAGTCTAAATATTTATAAGCTACTTCGGGCTTGCCGAGCCTTTGCGATATGCCCTGAATGAACTTAAAGGCAACGCCGCAAGCCGCGAGGGGCTTGAACGGGTAAGGGCAATCGGGGATAAGCGGGTCGAGTATTGCATAAACCTCTGGCAGTCTGTCGCCCGGCTCGTGGTGGTCGCAAATAATAGTATCGATACCAGCTTTTTGTGTATAAGAAAGTGCATCGAAGGAAGTAATGCCGACATCGACGGTGATTAATACTTTAGTATCTTTTTGTTTAGCGTAGTTAATGCTTTTTTGAGATAGCCCATAGCCGTCTTCGAATCGATCTGGGATATAATAATCCACTTTAGCGCCTACTTCTCTTAGAAATAAGCACATTAGAGAGACGCTTGCAGTACCATCTACGTCATAGTCGCCATGCACCCAAATTTGTTCGCCTTTATCGATAGCCGCAAGAATTCTTTCGACCGCTTTTTCCATATCCCTTAAAATAAATGGATCATGTAAATTTTCCAGCGATGGCTCAAAAAAATTACTTGCTTCTTCTGCCGTTGTCAAATCACGCGCTGTTAATACCCGAGCCAAGCTTTCAGGTATTTTTAATTGTTTTGCTAATTCGTGTACTGTACTATCGTCTTCATTCTTAAAAGTCCAGCGATAATCCAAAGTTAAACCTAATTTTAATTTAATAATTACCTCAAATATAATAATTATTTTTGAGCAAACCAAACAAAAGTGTGTAAAAAAATACACACTGTACGGTATTAATGCGTTAATTAGCATAATTTAATCTAAATTAAATAATTATCGGATAAATTATCAATATTCGTGTCATAGAAATTTCATAAATAGTTAATTTTAAATAATTCATTAGAAGAAATTCTGACCTCAACCCACAACCCCTTCCCCAAAGGCGGAGGGGAGCAAGGCATAGATGTCCCACACCTCGAAGGTGTAGGACATCTGGAAAACAGCTAATAGGTAGTAGAAAGGCTTCTATTACACTATTTAAGTTTAATGAAACAATTTTTAATTAACATCGTATATAACTTAAAGAGTAGATAAGGAGATTCTAAAATGAAAAAGCAAGCGTTAATATTAGCCATCGGTGCAGCAATAATTGGACTTATGTCTTCTTGTGCTTCTATCGATACAAATGATAATAGCTATTACGGCTATAATAATAAGCCAAAATACGAGAAGCAAGCAGAGCCTCAATATGATTATGCTGCTTCCCGGCAAACTGCAACTCAAGAGCAAAGCTCGCTTGCAGATAATAGTGAGCCAGAGACGGATAGCTACTATGCTGACCGTCCGCAAGAGAGAGTTATCGAACCGAGCTATGCTTATTTCTCGCCAATAACGTATTACGGATACTATCCATGGTGGGCTGCGCCTCGTCCGTTTAGGGTCGTTGAGCCTTATCGCCCGGGCATTAGCATTAGCGTCGGCTTTTCAAATTATGATTATTGGGATTACTATTGGTTTTATTACCACTATCGCCCAGTATATCCGTATGTTTACTACGATCCATATTGCTACGGTAGCGTTTATTATCCATATCCGTACTACTACCCATATTATTACCCACGATATTACGGCTCGG
>JAKIZN010000403.1 GCA_022708005.1 Bacteroidota bacterium
GCTGAAATTATAGACGCAGAGAGCATCAAAGCAGATATTTTGTCTAAATATGAAGAGCTAGCGGGCAAATTATCGCCTGATGCGAAAGCATTTCTCGAAAATTGGGAATCGCTAAAAGAGGCATACTCTGCCGATAGCTTCTCTTATAAAGTAGATAAAAAGGAATTTTCGCTGCCGCTTAATCACTATTCAATATGCGGTTCGAAAATACCGAAAGTCATATTGCCGAGCTATCAATCTGCGTCGGAGTTATTAAAGTTTTACTACAAAGAGAATTTGCCGGGCGAATTTCCATACACAGCGGGAGTTTTCCCATTCAAGCGTACCAACGAAGACCCCAAGCGGCAGTTTGCAGGCGAAGGCTCACCCGAAAGGACAAATAAGCGATTTCATTACCTTTGCCAAGATGATGAAGCAAAAAGGCTGTCGGTTGCTTTCGATGGAATCACGCTATATGCCGAAGACCCAGCCGAGCAACCAGACATTTACGGTAAAATTGGCGAAAGCGGAGTATCTATTTGCAATGTTGATGATATGGATAAGCTCTTGCAGGGCTTCGACTTGACCGACCCAATGACTTCGGTATCGATGACCATTAACGCTCCCGCTCCAATAATGGTAGCTTTTTATTTTATTACTGCTTACAAGAGAGAATTGGCGAAATTGGGGCAAAGCGGCAATTCCATGAGCGATAGCGAAAAGCGAGAGTTTCGGCTGAACGTGCTGCGAAGGCTACGCGGCACTGTCCAAGCGGATATGCTCAAAGAAGATCAAGGGCAAAACACGTGTATTTTCTCGATTGATTTCGCAATGAAACTTATCGGCGACTTGCAGGAATATTTATCGAACAATGGAATAAAAAATTACTACTCGCTGAGCATCAGCGGCTATCATATCGCCGAAGCAGGTGCTAACCCGATTACACAGCTTGCATTTACCCTTGCCAATGGATTTACTTATGTCGAATATTTTATAAATCGCGGCATTCCAGTCGATGACTTCGCCCCGAATTTATCATTTTTCTTCTCCAATGGAATGGATCCAGAGTATTCCGTGATAGGAAGGGTAGCACGCAGGATTTGGGCTGTTGCTATGAAAAATAAATATGGAGCGAACACGAGAAGCCAAAAACTAAAATATCATATACAAACTTCGGGCAGATCGCTCCACGCCCAAGAGATAGATTTCAATGACATTAGGACTACTTTGCAAGGCTTGCTCGCGTTCTATGATAACTGCAATTCTTTGCACACCAATTCTTATGATGAGGCTGTTACCACTCCGACAGAGGAATCGGTAAGGCGTTCTATGGCAATTCAATTAATACTATCAAAAGAATTTGGCATGCTGAAAAACGAGAATCCTAACCAAGGTTCGTTTTTAGTCGAATATCTTACTGACCTTGTCGAAGAGGCTGTGCTTGAAGAATTTGAGCGGATTTCAAGGCGAGGCGGGGTGCTCGGAGCAATGGAAACGCAATATCAGCGATCTAAAATTCAAGAAGAGTCTATGTATTACGAAATGCTTAAGCAAAGCGGGGAATATCCAATAATTGGCGTAAATACATTTTTGAAGGATTCTAACGAGAATAT
>JAKIZN010000404.1 GCA_022708005.1 Bacteroidota bacterium
TTGGTCTCGCTGGAACGAAGTAGAGAAGTTCGAGCCATTATCGAAACTGCGTGAGTATGATGCGTTAGACGTCATATTTTGCTGTATTCTTGCTTGGTAATCGGTCTGCGTATTCCGATTAAAATCCTGCGATGCAAAATTGACATTTACGTCTATTCGCTCTTGCGGGCTAATGCTATGATTATGATTGAGTTGCAAACTCCAATTTTGCAAATATTTATCATCTGGATTAAATCTTGTTTTGCCATATTGGACGTTATACGAGCCTTTGAACACATCCCGCAGCGCCCATCGCGACATATTTTTTGCAAGGAATCCGCCTTTGGAGAAAAAGTCGAATTTCAGCTGTGTATCCCAATAATCCGACGCTGCCCAATAAAACCCAAAATCTTGGAAAACAACGCCTCGGTTTCTTGAGAAGTAAAATGACGGTATTATAACGCCCGATTGCCTGCCCGACTTATTAGGGAAAAATAGCCCGAATGGAAAAATAAAAATTGGCATATCTTCCACATAGAAAATTATAGGGTCGAGAAATATTTTGTCTTTGACTGCGAGCTTCATTTTTGGCGAGCCGAAGTAATAATGCGGGCAGGCATCGTCGCAAGTGGTATAATATCCATCTTGGACGTATAGCTCGGATTCGGACTGCCGTTTGATTTTCGAGCCGAAGTAAAAGCCTTCGCCAGTTTGGGTTTCGCCTGCGATTATATTGCCTCGTTTAGTCTTGAAATTATATTTAATATCTTCGCCAAAAAATATTTCGCCTTGGTCGTCAAATTTTGGGAATCCGAATTTTTTGCTTGCCGAATCTATGCCATAGCTTGCATGCAGCACCGAGTTAGCGAAGTCAATTTCGATAATTTCGGAGTTCAGCTTTTGAAATTTAAAATCGATATTCGCTTTTCCTTTCAGATACATTTTTTTGCTTTTCAGATTGAATACCACAGTATCCTCGGCAAAGAAAGTAACAAGCGAATCTATGCCCGATGGCGATTTAGCTATGGCAGCTGTGTCGCGTTGCAGTATTACGGCTTTTAGCGAATCCACTTGCGATTCAGTTGGCATTCTGACAGTTCTTCTTGCGGGAAGCTCTTCTTTTTCCAATTGCTTTAGCCTTTCCTTTTTGTCTATTTCGGGCTGTTTAGTTTGCGAAAAGACAGAATAAGACGAGCAAAGCAAGCCTATAAAAATTAGAGCAATATATTTATGCAGTTCGTTCATTTACTTAATCTTACAACCATTTACATATACGAGCAATCCCGCGCATAGTTTCAATTTAGCTTGCTTTTCAGCAAGTCCGCAATCAGCTTTGGATTGGCTTTAGTTTTTCCCATAGCTTGAGCCACCAAAAAGCCGAAGACGTTTGTTTTGCCATTTTTGTATTTGCTAACTGCATCTTTATTGCTGGCGAGTATATCGGATATAATCGCATCTAGCGAGCTAAGGTCATAATTTTCAAGTGAATTATCGCTGCCGATAATTTCTATTGGCGATATATTTTTTTCGATAGATTCTGATAAAATTGCCTTTGCTTGCGATTTAGAAATTTTGCTAAGCGAAATCATATCTATAATTTCCGCTATATATT